>NZ_JAUBPR010000164.1:0-11866 GCF_036700845.1 Microcoleus sp. S13_C5 | reverse complement strand
ATTTTTTTCTAATTAACTATTTTTAGCGATTTTATCATGATCTGACCTCTGTCTCACATTTATTTGAAATGACTATACTTGGTGGGCCGGAAAAAACCTATTTCCCCATCTAGGGCTTGAAACGCCCAAACTACAAAATTATTGGCTCAAAAATAGACCTCTCCTGTCTCTTTCTATCTCCTCCCATAACCTCAAGCAATCGATCGACTACGCGCCTCCAAGTAAAATTTTCAGCCACAAAAGCCGGGCCCGCAACCCTCGCTTTCGCAGCTAATCCAGGCTGTTCGATCGCCCCTTGCATCAAATCAGTCAAATGTTCCCACTCAGGAGCTAAGATAAATAAGCTTTCCCCGTCCCTCACCACAGCCGTAAATTTACTCTGAATCCGCAGTGCAAAGTTCGATCGCGTAAAATCATCCGTAGGGCCGCCCGCAGTGCAAATAACTGGCAAACCGCAAGCTGCAGCTTCCAACACCGGCAGATTAAAACCTTCTGCCAAATAGGGAGAAACATAAACATCTGCTGCTTGGTAAAACTCAGCTATTTGAGCAAAAGATAGCTGGCTACCAGTATAAATTAATCTTGGTAAAACCCTCGCTCTTTCGGCATCGTTGAGCACAACTCGGCAGGCTTCAGCAATCTCGTCTCTCGACGGATAAAGCAGTTCTGAACCTTTTAAAACTAATCTCGCATGGGGATATTTGTCAACTACCGCAGCGAAGGCTTTTAATAAAGGGCGAATACCTTTGCGATCCGTTTGCCCTCCGATGTTTAAAAATATAAAATAGTTTGACCAGCCGAAACTTTGGCGCAGCGATTGACGCCGATCGCCCGCAGCAGGATAATAAATCTTAGGATCGACTCCCAAAGGTACGACGGCAATGCGATCGGCCTCAACTCCGCTGCGAATTAAGCCGGCTTTTGACCAAGCTGAAGGTGTAATAATTTTCGTTTCTGAATTAACCGGAGTTTGGGCGATCGACTTAACCCCCATCCCCCGCAATACTGTACTGGTAACAATCCCCCATTCTGTCGCTGCAAATACCCAAGTTGCGGCGCTGCTGCTGGATGCCGAGAAGTCCCAGGGGCAGTACATTCGCAGCGTAACATCCGCTGACTGATTTACCGCAGGGCTGTTAATGCTGCGGAGTAAAGTTTCATTTGGGCGATCGAACAAACTAATTTTAGTCTCCCAACCTGCGTCAATGTAGGGCATATCGCGGTGGAAAAGCTCAATTTGTCCTCGCGGGCGATCGAGCATTTCCAGCAGTTGAAATTGATTGGCTACGCAATAGGAATGATAAATAAAACGCCAGCCTTCCACAATAATGTGCAATTCAAAACTCCCGCTTTTGGAATTAAAAATTCACCTAATAATCAGAAATTGGTAATTAGTAATTAGCCAGCATAAATTACCAATTACCAATTCCTTACTTAATCACTTGCCAATCCATAATCCGCCACTGTCCCTCTTGACGGATCAAGTCGTAGCGCACCCGCAGGTTTTCATTGCGCGAAGAAACGAGTTGAGAACGATCGAACACTTCGGCTTTTTCCGAGACTTGGGCTTCTACTTGGGCGCGATCAGGATTAGTCGGATTCGTCTTAACTCCATTAACTTGCAGCTTGTGTACATAACGCTGGTGCGCGTTGTTTCGCTGTTGAGCTTCTGCCATCAATTGCCAGCGAGACAAAGCCGGTTCTGTCAGAACTTGCTTTAATTCTTCGACAGCGTGATTGGGGCCCAAAGCCGCTGCTTTCGCCGACAGCCAGCTTTGAATTATTTGTCCGGCTGATTCCTCAGTGATTTCTCCCGACACTGGGCCTGCAGCGCTTGGCTCTGGGGCCGCGGGCAAGGCAGGGATTTCTAGGGGCGGTTCTTCCAGGCGGACGAGGGCTTGCTCTCCTTGGAGGGATGGGCCCGATAGGGCTTGCATCGCGCTAGCCAACAGACTGAGTATTAACCACAGGAGTAACAGGCTCAGGACACCTGCGACTAGAAACAAAGCCAGCTTGTTTGGAGGCATGGACTTGACTTGGGCGGCAATTTCTGCTGCCTTGGTGCGCGCCCGATCAACAAAATCCCCCTTTAGCCCTTTGCCCGTTGCTCCGCTGCGCCCTGAATGTTGGCGTCTGCGATGTTTGGAAGTCGAGTCTGCGGGGTGTGGCACTGTAGCTATCGGGAGAGAGACGGGGGCAACAGCGCTCGGCGCGGCCACCGTTGCCGGAGATTTCGCGCCCGAGGCTGCGGTGGAAGCGGCGCCCGGTACGGGGGTCAAGGTGACGGTACTGGCTCCCTGCTTGGCTGTGGGTGGCTGTGCGGGTATGGCAGCGGGCGATCGGCCTGCTGTCGGTTGCAGTCGCGCCGGGGGCTTGCCGGAGCGAGGCTGCACTACGACCCATTCGTTGGCGGTTTCTGCGTCCTGTGGCAAAGCTTCTAGGTAAGCTTGTACTTTCGGGTCAGCAAAGTAGTCTTTCAAAGACACTGACTCGTTGGCCAAGTCGCGGAAGTGCGGAAACACTTCTTCTTGTAGCCAGTGTTCGGCGTACAAGCACAGTCCGGGCAACAAGTCGGGTGAATCTTGGGAATGTTCGCGAATGAAGGCCAGGGGCTCTTTTTCCGAACTGAGTTCGAGGGCTCTGCTGGCTTCTTCTGTCTGGCCCAGAAGCAGGGAACAAACGGCTTTTTCCAGGTGAACGTCTTGGCGGCGACCGAGCTGCATCAACATCAGCTTGGCCCGACGGATCATCGATGGCTGTCTGGCGGCAAATCCTTGGGCTAACAGGGTGTAGACCGAGAGGTAAGTGGCGACTGCGGAGGGGCGGCCGGCTTCGGCTTCAAATAGCGCCTGCTGCTCGCTGCTGGTTAGGTGTTTACGCATTTGCTGCACGAACCGGAGGAAGTCTTCTATTCCTAAACCCGATCGATCATCTCCCGAACCGTCGATACCGCCTCGTTCTTGAAGCATTTCTCGCAGGATTTCCAGTCCCTGGCGACGCTCGGCGACTTTTTCTTCGGGCAGTGATAATAGCTCTAAAATGTTGTACGGACGGAGTTTGTATATGTCGGCTTGCATTTCACCCCTCACGCTTGCAAATAGGCTTTCGCGCAGCAGCAATTCTTGACCTGCTTCTAATGATCTTGCGGCATTTTCGTACTGACCTTGCTGCCACTGTTCGCGGCCGAGTTCTAGACAGGAAAGGCTGACGGTTAAAACTATATCTGGCCTCACGAGCTGGGGGTCGCCGAAACGACCTTCTGCGATCGCGATGCTGCCATTGTTAAGATACGGGCGACCCAGCTTCTGTACGAGTTCGTATTCTCCCAGTTCTTGCAGTATGAGCAGGGCTCCTACGAATTGGTTGTCATCGATTTCAATACTTGGAGTGTGGGGGTCGGGAGCAGCCTCTAAAGCCTTGGACTCTGGCGGAGCGGTTTCTCCTGCGTCTTGCAGGACTGTGGCCGTGCCTGCTGAGGTTTTTGACCTCTGGTGCTTGGCTTCCTGTGCGGCTTCCGACTCTCGATCGTAAGTTTTGGCTAAAAAACTGGCATCGTAAGCTTTGCGCCCCTCTGAGTCTGACAGAACGGCGCAGGCTTCATCGAGCAGTTGTTTGCGGGCGACGATCGCAACTTCGGAATACTCCCTGCGCGGAAGCTGTAAAGTTCGATCGCGGTGAGCCTGCTGCAACTGTTCGGCAGTAGCTTGAATCGGTAGACCCAAAATCCGGTAGTAATCTAGTGGAATTAACACTCGTCCACTTCCCCAAAGCGCTAGCAACTGAATTAGCCTATCTTAAGTGAGATACTCCCGCAAACCCAATCAAAAATTCTGGTGTTGGCTTCCAACCGCCCCATTCACGGTATGTTGGACTTGCCGTAGAGATACTCTGACTTTTTTCCCTCTACAGGGTTTTACAGTGAGGAAAATGCCAAGCCCCACTGCCCGTCAGCTAAAGGAGTGGTTTGACTTCCAGAGCATTTTAGGGTTTGAGAGTAATGGAATTATATCATTTGTTGGCATCGGGTTTAGATGGGAGTTGGTTCTCCGAGTCCGGGCAATCCGCCCCGCCTGCCAAACTCATTTTAACAATTGGTGAACTGCTGCACAAAAAAGGTGCGATCGTTTTCTGCTGCGGTTGTGTCCCATCTCGGTTTAAATTTAGATGTCTAGGAAGCCGATCGTCGGGTATTAATTATTTATGGTTCAGGAACGGACTTTACCAGTTTTTGACGCGCAAAGCGTAAACATTTCTCGGGATGAGGGCTTGATGCTCTACGAGGATATGGTCTTGGGGCGCTACTTTGAGGACAAGTGTGCTGAGATGTACTACCGGGGCAAAATGTTTGGTTTTGTTCACTTGTACAACGGTCAGGAAGCTGTGTCTACTGGCGTGATTCGATCGATGCGCCGGGATGACACTGATTACGTCAGCAGCACCTACCGCGATCACGTTCACGCTTTGAGCGCGGGCGTCCCGGCGCGGGAGGTAATGGCGGAGTTGTTCGGGAAGGAAACAGGTTGCTCGAAGGGCCGCGGCGGTTCGATGCATATGTTTTCGGCCGAACACCGGCTGTTGGGAGGTTATGCTTTTGTGGCTGAGGGGATTCCTGTAGCTACGGGGGCGGCTTTTCAATCGAAGTACCGCCGCGAAGCTTTGGGGGATGAGAGTTCTGATGGGGTGACTGCTTGTTTTTTTGGCGATGGTGCTGCAAATAACGGGCAGTTTTTTGAGTGTTTGAATATGGCGGCTTTGTGGAAGTTGCCGATTATTTATGTTGTGGAAAACAACAAATGGGCGATCGGGATGGCCCACGAGCGAGCTACTTCCGACCCGCTGATTTACAAGAAGGCTCATGCTTTCGGCATGGCTGGTTTTGAGGTTGACGGGATGGATGTTTTGGCGGTGCGAGAAGTGGCGAAGGAAGCTATAGCGCGGGCGCGCGCCGGCGAGGGGCCGACTTTGATCGAGGCTTTGACTTATCGCTTTCGCGGCCATTCTTTGGCCGATCCTGATGAGTTGCGTTCTAAGGAAGAGAAGGAATATTGGTTCCCCCGCGATCCGATTAAGAAGTTGGCTGCTGATTTGATCGATCGAACTTTGGCAACTGCTGAAGAATTGAAAGAGATCGATAATAAGATTCAAGCAGTAATTGATGATGCAGTGGATTTTGCGGAGAAAAGCCCTGAGCCAGATCCTAGCGAATTGTATCGGTTTATCTATGCAGAAGATGAGTAAGCTGTGGTGCATTTAACTTGTATGTTTAGGGCGGCCAGGATGCCCAATCCACAAGAGTGATATATCCCCGTAGGGACAGGGCGCAAGCCTTTGTCCCTACTGCACTTCCTAAACCGGCAATACGCTGTAAGACTTACGTACAAACTCTACTGGTAGGGTGTGGAGTGCGAACCTTACTACCCTAAATTGTGGCTAGAATCAAAGGTAGACTTTATAGACGAAAAGAGGCGATATGATAAATCTCGATCGCGATCTAATTCAAGCCAGCAAAAATATGGGTGCAGTTCGAGTCAAAGTCAAGCTAACGAATGCCATTGATGAAGCCTTAGTGAGCCGAGGAGTGCTCAATCCAAATCTGTTGCGCGTGTACGAAGCAGAAGCACTGATAGATAGTGGCGCAGTCAGAACTGCGTTACCTGCGGATATAGTAGAGCAACTCGGTTTAAGAATTCGGAGTCAGGAAATAGCAAAATATGCCGATGGCAGACAAGAAACAGTAGGATTGACTGAACCGGTTATCATTGAAATAGAAGGGCGCGAGACAATTGAGGCGGCAATGGTTTTAGGCGATATGGTGCTCATCGGTCAAACTGTGTTAGAAACTTTAGATTTGCTGGTAGATTGCAAAAATCAGCGTCTAGTTCCCAATCCCGAAAATCCCGAAAGGCCTGTATTGAGAGTTTAATACTAAATCCCGCTTAAATACCTCCTTTATTTGTGATGTTCGAGTGCCGATCTCGGCATGATCCAGCATTGTTAATCAGCACAAATTCAACGGTTGACGCAGACTTGTAGCTGTAGAGCCATTCTTGAAACTCATCTTGATTCATTTGCGACGGCTTCATCATTTCGCGGAATGTTGTCTCCCTGTCTAGCTTGTAGGATCGTTCACCCTGATGGGCGCACTGACTCAATCGATTAACTAAAAATGCAGCCACTCAAGGAGCGAGCCCCCCAGAAAAGAAGAAAAAATAGAGCATGAAAAACTGCTCATGTAAACCCCTGATCAATAGTCCGGACAGTTTTTATATGGCCCAATGGCTTATTCTCGGTTGACTTTGAGCCACTGTGGATAATTAAATCAATGTCAGATCCACCCTGCTCGTTGCATTTAATTGGACTTTATTTATGATCCTTGCGCCGCGTAAGCTTGTAGTCTCGTTCCCAAAACTGTCCGGAGTATTGCCTGAGCCACATTTACAAAAAAAACACCGGAGGCGGAAAGCGAGCGTATCTTCAGATCACAGATGCAAGCGACACGGGGTTTCAACCGCTTTGAACCTTTCTTAGTATTTCTTAATTAAATAGCTAAAATATATCGTGTAATATCAACATATAAGTCAGTTATAAAATTCGTATTAAATTGTTTTATCACTGATGCTAGTTGGTAATGATTAAACTCAAAACTTGAATGTGTGGCTGCAAAGTCCGTCAAGAAACTTATGGTTTAATTATTGGGAAAGAAATCGACCTTAAAAGGTACACCTCGGCTCGCCGGAATCGGTGGAATTAATTTTTTGTGAGATTGAATTTCATGAACACTTCATGATACCGCAACTGCGCTATAACATTCTATACTAGGTGTTAAGTGCAGCAAACAACCACAAGATTAGCCGATCGCCCATCCTGTATATCGCAGCAAATGCAGCGCCACCCCCAACCCGCAAATCTCCCTTGCAGAAAGTAGCACAAACGTGATACGGTATAAGCTTGTGTCCAAATAACACCAGTTCATGCCAAAACTCAAAACTCGCAAAGCAGCCGCAAAGCGCTTTAGAGCGACCGGCAGCGGTAAAATTGTGCGCCGGAAAGCTTACAAAAGCCACTTGCTACAGCACAAAAGTTCAGCTCGCAAAAGCCGTCTATCTAAGCTGGTCGTCATTGACGAGACCAACGACGCTAACGTGCGGTTAATGCTTCCATACTTGTAAAGTTTAACGGAAATTAAAGATGACACGGGTAAAACGCGGTAATGTCGCCAGAGCGCGCCGCAAAAAAATTCTCAAATTAGCCAAGGGTTTCCGAGGCGCACAGTCGAAACAGTTCCGCACAGCTAACCAACGGGTGATGCAGGCCCTGCGTAACGGTTATCGCGATCGCAAAAAACGCAAACGCGATTTCCGCCGCCTGTGGATTGCTCGGATCAATGCTGCATCGCGCCAGCACGGCACGAGCTACAGCAGACTGATCGGCAACATGAAAAAAGCCAATATCGAAATCAACCGCAAAATGCTGGCACAAATGGCGATCATTGACCCCGCAACATTCGGTAAAGTCGTGGAAATGGCTAATCGAGCCGGAGGCTGAAAGTTCGCTTGATTTTCAGAAGGCAGAAAGCAGAAGTAAGAAAGATTTAAGGTCTGCCAGAGAAGGAAAACTCCTGATAAATTTAGGAGGTTGAGACAAACTTTCCTTCTTTGTTCTTACTTCTGGACTCTTGCTTTTTCAGAAATCGTGATCGGGTCGATCGCTATTTCCTTGTTTTTTATACAGTTGCAGAGGCAAATGTCAGAGATTGCTAGCGCCTTAAAATAAATAAAACCTTCCACAGACCTACCTAATTTTAAGAAAAACATGGATAGTAATTTGCTCATTATTTACTTGTCAGTCCTGCTAGCTATACTCGGCAGCACTTCCTGGTTTGTGGTGCGCCAGATTCTCAAAACTCGCAAGCTGGAAATGTCTCTGGAACGCTTAGAAAATAAGCTGACAGTAGAAAAAGGAACAGCACAGGAATACTACGAATTAGGAAGTATCTATCTAGATAAGAAGCTTTACTCCCAAGCGATCGTACTTTTTCAAAAAGCCCTGAAAGCCAAAGACTTAGAAGGCGAAGAAAATCAAGCTGTTATTTACAACGCCCTCGGTTTTGCACACTTTGGTCAAGAACAGTACGACATCGCAATCCGCCACTACAAAGAAGCCCTGAAGTTACAGCCAGAATACGTTACATCTCTCAATAATCTGGGTCACGCATACGAGCGTAAGAAATTAACAGCTCAAGCCTTGGAAATGTACGAACAAGCTCTCGGCTGCGATCCAGACAATACCACGGCAAAACAGCGAGTAGAGTCCCTCCGGAAGCGTTTGGTAATCTATAATTGAGCGCCCATGTTAGGAGCAGTAGAGATCCCGCAAACCTGGTTTCATTGAGAAACCGGGTTTTTTCTTCACATAGTCCAAGATAATAAACTATCCAACACATTAATGCGTTAGTTTTTAAGAACAGGAATTCCAAGTGAAGCTCGATCGCACACCGTCCCAGCATTTTAAATTAATTAATGTCAAGATAAAAGCAGTACCTGCTATATCGGTCAGTCCTAACAATAGAAGGAGGAGAACGTAGTGACATCAATTCTCGTTGTCGAAGATTCGTGGTTGACTCGCAGGGTAATCTGCAAAATTCTCCGAGCAGAAGGATACGAGACTTGGGAAGCATCCAGTGGCCCAGAAGCTCTAGAACAGCTCGGTACTAAAACCCCAAACTGTATGCTCTTAGATCTGCTGATGCCAGAAATGGAAGGTCGGGAAGTCCTGCAAGCTATGCGCGATCGAGGATATAAAATTCCAGTGATCGTAATTACCGCAGACATCCAAGCAAGCACCCGCTCCGAGTGCATGGAACTCGGAGCCCTGGCAGTCATTCACAAAATGCCCAACTCAGATGAACTGATCGGATGGATCAAAAAAGCTCTCAGTGTCAGCGAGGAGAGCACCCAATGAAATTAAGCACTCGACAGCTCGATGCTTTGCAGGAACTCGTCAACATCGGGATCGGTCAAGCAGCAGGGGTTCTGAACGACATGATCGACTCCCCGATTCGCTTGCAAATCCCCTACCTTCAAATCCTGACTCCCATCGACGTGGAAGAAGAGTTAGAGCAGCACCTCAACGGCGAGCAAATCGCCGCTGTCCAGCTCAAATTCACAGGCTCCTTTGGAGGCATTGCCCAGCTAGTCTTTCCCACCAACAGCGCTGCGCTGCTGGTAACAATGCTTACAGGGGAAGAAGTTGGAACTCACGATCTCGATTCAGTCAAAATTGGTACGCTGAGTGAAGTGGGAAATATTGTAATTAATGGGGTCATGGGTGCAATCAGCAACGTACTTCAGCAGCGCCTGAACTACTCAATTCCCACTTATAGCGAAGGGACGATTGCTAATTTGCTGATATCTGGCGGTTTAGCTACTGATACAGTAGTTTTATTAGCCCAGACCAGTTTTATGATTGAAAGGCTTCACATTGAAGGAGATATCATTCTTATTTTCAATGTTAATTCCTTTGACACCTTGTTGACTGCTATCAATCAACTTGCCGGGGGTCTATGATTGAGGAGAGCAAAAGTATTAAGGAAAAGTTTGGGGTGCTCGACAGCGTACCAGTCGGCGCCTGCTTGCTGCAAGATGATTTTGTGGTGCTGTTTTGGAACACTTGTCTGGAAGAGTGGACTAAAATTCCCCGCAGCCAAATATTGGGAACAAAGATCACAAACCATTTTCCTCACCTGAGTCAGTTAAAGTACGCCACTCGCTTCAAGCAAATCTTTGCAGGAGGCCCGCCAACAATTTTTTCTTCTCAAATTCACAAACACCTGATTCCGGCAACTTGGCAAGACGGCCAGGAGCGAATTCAGCAAACTACTGTGACTGCTGTGCCGGCCCAAGAGGCTGGCATAGAAGAACAGGAGATTAGAGACTGGGTTCTCCATACTCTTGAGTTGGAATCAGACGGTACTGTCGGAGTCGGATCACCAAGAAGTGCTTTTTTGTCTAGGGAATCTGCACCCTCAGCTTCGTCATCAATATGGCCGGGGGTCAATGCCCCATCGTTCTACGCGCTGTTGGTGATTCAAGACGTGACTGACCTCACCCACCGCATCCAAGCTTACCGCACAATGCGGGATCAAGCTTTGGAAGAAGTGCAAGTGCGGCAGCGGGTGGAGGAAGAATTGCGATCGAGTCAGCATTTCATCCAGCAGATTGCTGACGCGGCGCCTTATTTGCTCTACATCTACGATTTGACCGAACAGCGAAACGTCTACGTCAACGGTCAAGCTTCTAAATTGCTGGGCTACACTCCCCAAGAAATTTTACAGATGCAAACTGCTTTGTACTCCAGTTTGGTTTACCCAGAAGATTTGCCGAGGCTCAAAGCCCACCAGAAAAAATTTCCCTCGGCTCAAGACGGGCATATTTTGGAGTTGGAATATCGCCTCAAACATCGATCGGGCGAATGGCGTTGGTTTCGCTGTCGCGACCAAGTTTTCGCCCGCACAGCCGACGGCTGCCCCAAACAAATTTTCGGCACCGCTCAAGATATCACCGAGTACAAGCGGGCAGAAGAGGCGCTGCGGCAGCAGAACGAACGAGAACTGCTAATGGCGACGATTACTCAGCATATCCGCCAGTCTCTGGATTTGGGCGAAGTGCTCAGCACGACTGTGACAGAAGTGCGTCAGTTCCTTCAGGCCGATCGAGTGATGATCGTGCGCTTTAACCCCTGTACCGGCAGTCTCTGCGCCGGCCCGGCGACGGGGGCGGTGACAGTGGAATCTGTAGCTGCCAACTGCCAGCCAATGTTGGGGGAAACCCTGGAAAATTTCTGTTTTGACGAGTTCTATATCGAAGCGTACCAACATCGGGCGATCCGACCGATCGCCGATATCTTGGCCGCCGATTTGCCGCAATATCAAATTGACTTGCTCGCACAATTCGCGGTGAGAGCTTATTTGGTAGTGCCTTTAGTGCAAGGAGAGGAGTTGTGGGGGCTGCTGATGGCCCACCAGTGCAGTCCCCGGCAGTGGATGCAGTTGGAAGTAGAGTTGCTGTCTTCTCTGGCCACCCAGTTGGCGATCGCCATCAAGCAAGCAGAACTATACCAGCAGTTGCAAGCCGCCAACCTCAAGTTAGAGCGCTTAGCCAGTTTAGACGCACTCACGCAGCTAGCAAACCGTCGCCGGTTCGATCAGTATTTAGAAATCGAGTGGCGCAGACAAGCGCGGGAACAAACGCCCATGTCCCTAATTCTGTGCGATATTGATTCTTTTAAAAGTTACAACGATACTTACGGGCATCAAGGCGGAGACGAATGTTTGCGACAAGTCGCCGCGGCGATCGGCAATGCAGTCAATCGCCCCGCCGATTTAGTAGCTCGCTACGGAGGCGAAGAATTTGCCGTTATTTTGCCAAATACCTCGATTCAAGGCGCAGTGATCGTAGCCGAACACATACAGCTCAAAATCGCAGCTTTGCAGCTTCCTCACGCTGGTTCTCAGGTGAGCGAGTACGTCACTCTCAGTCTGGGTGTAGCGAGTATTGTTCCTGGATCGGAATCGGGAGCCGAAATTCTGATTGCCGCAGCCGACCAAGCCCTGTATCAAGCTAAACGACTTGGGCGCGATCGTATCCAACTTTACCAGCCTGATCCTGCTGCTGGCAAGTCGAATGGCACAGGCACTTCGATACTTCCTGTAGATTTTTCTATATCCAATACTAATTTACCCTCTCCCACCAGCGCTTGACGAATTGCCATATTTGTGAATTCCGAGTAGTTATAAGCTGTTGTGCATTTAAAACGCATATTGGTATAATATAACATAATGATATTCAGAAAAAGTGAATGCCTGCTA
>NZ_JAUBPR010000286.1:0-1465 GCF_036700845.1 Microcoleus sp. S13_C5 | reverse complement strand
AAAAAGTAATTGCAATAACTGTACCAGATGTATTATCAAGTTTTGCCATCACAAGGGTTCAGACCGAATCTTCGTTTTCCTTGCCCAAATTTGCCCTCGATCGCATTTCTAATTCTTTCATCTTCTAAAGCTTGCTTTTTTTTTGATTTACTCACATTTGCTCTTGGTCTTCCTAGGGGCGGCCCACTGAGCCTAATTCCTTTTTCTTTACACCATGCTCGGTTTTCCCGATTTCGGTAAATGCGATCTGCATGAACGGACTCTGGATAATATCCTGTGAACCTATGATAGGCTTCTACTTGGGCTTTTAAGTCCCCGGATTCGTTAAAATTATCCCAGCTCATCCGGTCTAAAAATACATATCCTTCAAAACAACTGGCTGATAGTTTAGCTCCAAACTCTACGCTTTTTCCGGCTTTTCCTCTGACTATGGGACGAATGTGGGGTTGGCTTAAACTTACTATTCTATCCTCAATACTCTGTTTATCGTTGTCACATAACCACTGTTGTTGGCGAGCGACTTCTGTGAGGACTAGCAAGGTTTTATATTGCTTTCTATTCAGACCTTCTAGGCTCGCACCCGCATCAATTAGCTGTTCAATATGAGAATTGTTTCTTTTGATATATTGCAGTTGTTTTTTAATTGCCTGTCTTCTTTTGTTGCGCGTGGGTCGTCTTTGTTTCGCTACTGCTAAGTAGTCTTTTCTTGCTAGATTACGGTAGGTTCTTGGTTTTTTATGGATTTTTTCTTTAATTTGTTTATACAGGATGTCTAGGATTTTTTCTGTATGAACTCTGGCTCTGTTTAATAGTCCTAAGTCGGTCGGATAGGTAATGTCGGCGGGAGCGCAGGTTGCATCTACGATTAGTTTGCCGCGATTGGTTGACTCATTCTTGGCGTCCGAATCCTTTTTTTTTTCGGGTTGGATTGGGGTAATTTCTCGCATTTTTTCGACCATGCGTTCGTTCACTTTATTAATTAGGTTGGGACTAATTCTTTGGCGAAAGTGCACTAATAAGGATGGGTCAAATGGTAGTTCGTTGCTGTAGCTTGATTGACCGATGAAGTATTGTAGATATGGGTTTTCCCTGATCTGTTCTACTGTTTCCCGATCGCTAATCCCTAATTTTTCTTTAATAATTAATGCCCCCAATGCCATCCTCCATGATTTGGCTGGTGCCCCCTTTTCGGTGGGGAAGTTTTGGGCATATTCTGACTCAAATTCTGACCACGGGATTAGTTGAGCCATTTTTACCCAACGGTTGTCTGCTGACAACCTTCCTCCGAAGGGCAGTTCAAACTCGGATGAGGGGCTTGGGGCAAGCTCAGCTTTTCTGTACACGATCGCAGGTGGTGATGCACGGGTTTTGACCTATTTTACCTGTTTATCTTGCACTTTACTCTTGATCGCGTGATCGTATAACCGCGCCGTGTAACCTTTCTGCACTTATCCAGCAAGCCCTA
>NZ_JAUBPR010000285.1:0-1478 GCF_036700845.1 Microcoleus sp. S13_C5 | reverse complement strand
ATAGATAGTCTAAATGAAAGCTCATCACTATAACTGTATTGGTTGATCTATTTTACACCATAAACTCAGGAGAGCCAACCATGCGAAGCTTTGCGAGAGTAAAGTGGTGGAAATTAACTCGACTATTGCCAGCGGAATTAAAGGGCGAATACCATCTTGGGTACAAAACTGCGCTCTTAATTTTGGGCGGAACAATTCTGGCAGCTAGCATCACTGGTTGGATCAGCTATCAAAGCGTTCGCCGCTTGATTATCACCAAAAGCGAGCGAAATGCTTTGTTAGAAGTTAGGGAGCGCGCCAACAAGATCGATCGCTGGCTCGGCACTAGAAAGGCTGAGATCGAAATCCTCGCCCACACTCCTCCCGTTCGTTCGATGAATTGGTCAGTGGCAGAGCCTTATTTAAAATCGGAAGTAAATCGACTGCAAGAATTCCTGCACTTGGCATTAATTGCTCCCAACGGTTCTTATTTCACCACAAAAGTCGGCAGAGCGTTGATTAATGTTAGCGACCGCCAACACTTTAAAAAGGCAATGGCTGGGGAAGTTTATGTTTCAGATCCTACGATTTCTCGCACGCTCAAAAAACAAAGTATTGTTCCCATTTCGGCTCCGGTATGGTCAAACTCGGCAAATTCTATTTATAAAACAACCGAAAAGCCGATCGGAGTAATGAACGGCGTTATTAGCATCGACCGAATTGCCGAAGTAGTAGGAAAGCTGGAATATGGCGCAGGAACCTACGCTTTTGTTCTGAATTCTCAAGGAGTGCCGATTGTGCATCCCGACGCTCGGTTAATCGGAAATATCGACAAGCAGGCTCCCAGTCTTTTAGAGTCGGCAGATGCTAATTTGGCAAATGTAGCCCGGGAGATGGTTTATCAAAAAACGGGCATTTCGCTGACTACAATCAACGACGCCAGAGTTTATGTTGCCTATCTTCCTTTAGAACAAGCTGAATGGTCGATCGCCCTGGTAATTCCCCGCGACAATCTCGAAAAAGAACTCCTTCCTTTCAAGATACTAGCAGTAGCAGCCGGCGTACTTGCAGCCGCAGCTATTTTCGCAGCAATTGTGGCGCTCAAGCTGTTTGCCCTAAATGGCATTCGCTGTCGCACAGAAGGCCTTCTCCGCCACTTGACCGGCCGCATTCGCGCTTGCTTGCATCTCGATCGCATCCTCCAAACTACAGTAGATGAACTCGGTACTGTACTGAAGCTCGATCGAGCAATTTTCGCATGGTACGATCCCCGACAAGATACTTTAGAATTTGGCTGGGAATATTGCCGGGAAGGTTTGCCGGCGCGCTTGGGAATCTTTGGTGTTCCAGGAGGGCCCTCTGGAGATTTAGCTGCACGGCTTCACCGCTGCGAAACGATACTGCTACATAAAACGGCCGCCCCTGATACCAATTTAATATGAAGCTGCATAGAATAGGGCTTCAAGAATAAAATTGTAAGATGACAACGAACTAATTTG
>NZ_JAUBPR010000284.1:0-1486 GCF_036700845.1 Microcoleus sp. S13_C5 | reverse complement strand
ATAAGGCTACCGTGTACACACAAGTCAAAGTAAACTAGGCTCATGTTTTGAGAGAGGTATAAACCGTGGACAATCCGATACTGATTCACGCCTCCCTCCTCGAAGGAACCGCCTTTGGAGACCCAAGGCTGGTAAAAAGGGGGCCGCATTATATGAAGCAATGGGCCAGCATCAATCGGTAAATATTCGTCAAATCAGCCGAAATCGAGCTGAACAAGTAGGATACTATCGTTTTTTGGAGAATGAAAACGATAGTATCGGAATTGGTGCAAAGCCTATCGGGGCATTGCCAAAAAAATATAGAAGGACGGCACGTATTAGCCGTCAGTGATAGCAGTGAAATCAATTTGCAGTCCCACGCAGGCCGACTAAAACCAGAACAATTAGGGGTGGTTGGCAACAATACAGATGTGGGTTTTTATATACATCCTACATTAGTTTTGGATGCTGAAAATGGCTTTCCATTAGGGTTAAGCACCGTGCAACTGTGGAGTCGAGGTTTAGATCATAAGAATAAGCATGAACGCAATTATCAAAATCTGCCAATAGAGCAGAAAGAATCATACAAATGGTTGGCATCCGCCGAGATCCGTCAACGGTGTTTAACTAAGGGTGGTGCCAAGATGGTCACTCACATTGGTGACCGCGAAAGTGACTTATATGAGGAATGGGCGACCGTCCCCGACCAACATAATCACGTATTGGTGCGCGTTCGTCAAGACCGTCGGTTGTTAGGACAATCCCAATCGCTTTATACCTATTTAACAGAACAGCCCTGTGAAGGGGCTTATACAATTGATGTACCAGCAGACCCACGCATTGGTCGGACGGCGAGAGAAGCATTGCTCATTATTCGCTGTGTTAGTGTTAAGATTCGGCGTCCCGATCAATTGAAGGCACAAGATTATCCACCCAGTATCACTCTTTACGCAGTCGAAGCAATAGAAGTTAATCCTCCGGCAGGGCAAGAAGCGATTCATTGGCGATTACTCACAACTCACAGGGTGGTTTGTTTAGAACAAGCACTACAAGTTATCGAATGGTATCGATGGCGATGGCGCATTGAACAACTTTTTGCCACATTGAAACAAGCAGGATTAAATCTTGAAGCTACACAGTTAGAGTCCGTAGCTGCCATTCAACGACTCACTGTCTTGGCTTTAGGCGTTGCCGTGCGAACCCTACAAATGGTTGAAGGGCGCGATCGTTCCGACTTACCAGTTTCCCTGACTTTCTCTGATTCTCAACAGCAATGCTTGGAAGTGATTGAACCATCTCTTCAAGGGCGCACGAAAAAATTGCAAAACCCCTATCCTCCTGCCTCCTTACCTTGGGCTACTTGGCTGATTGCTCGACTTGGGGGTTGGTCTGGTTATAGTTCTCAGAGACCTCCCGGAATGCCTACCCTTGTTCATGGACTCCGACAGTTTGAATCCATCTTTTTGGGATGGAAACTAGCTCAGAATCAACTTGTGTGTACACGGTA
>NZ_JAUBPR010000163.1:0-12136 GCF_036700845.1 Microcoleus sp. S13_C5 | reverse complement strand
TCAACGGAAAAACTTTGGGGTTCCCACTTTTCACAACTGATAAAAAAATTCCACCCACATCTGCGGAATGTGGGTTTCAACAGAAGACTTTCAGAAGCTAAATCCAATTCTAAGTCAGCGATGGAAAAGTATTTGTCAAAAACTTGACATGCAGAATTAAATATATTGGAGCTAACTTTTCGTCAATGTCTTGTCTAACAAACCCCTTGCAGCGGACGGTTATAAGCTATTAATAGAAAATATAAGGCTTCTTGCCGCCGCTGAAGGGGATCGTTATCTCGTAAACGCTGCCTGACCTTGAAGATGATTCGGAAGCTCGATCGAGAATTAAAGATTCCGGTGGATAAACGTCGCCCTACATTACCAACACTAATTGCTGCTTTATTCTACGATTTATCAACAGATAAAGAAATCAAAAGCCCTTCAATCGGTGAAAAACGGGAACGGGAATTGCGGTCAGGAGTGATTATGATTGCGATCGACTACAGCTAGAACTTGATACGATATCTACGAGCAAGCCAACTGGTTGAGGCAACAATCCCCGTACCTTTAGGCCGGGGAGTGTCAACAACAACTATCAAGGCAACTCAACGGAACTCGGTTTAGCAATGTGAGGCAAGCCCCAGCCCAATTTTTCCCGCAAAATGTGGAAAAACTCAAAAGATTGCACCCGAATAAACCGGGCTTGGTACGGAGCTCGCTCGACTTGCACCCAATCCTCCGGCAAAACATAACATCCGCCGTTACCGTCTACCACCATTACCAGGCGGTTCGGACTCGCCGGCAAAATCTTGATCGGCTCAGTGTTAGAAAACACCAAAGCCCTCGAAGCCATTGAATGCGGGCAAATAGGCAGCAACTGCAGCACCGGCACTCCCGGAATGATGACAGGGCCACCGGCAGAAAGGGCGTAAGCTGTCGATCCCGTCGGAGTCGAGATAATTACCCCATCTGCGGCAATGTCCACAGATGCGTGCTGACCGATCGCCACTTCAAAATGACACATACAAGTCAGCGGTTCCCGGTGCAGCACCATTTCATTGAGACAAAGGGCTTCCCAGAGGCAGTCGTTTTCTCGAAACAGCCGCACCGCCAGCATCGATCTTTCTTCTATTTCGTATTCTCCGGCGATCGCCTTTTCCAAAGCTTGCGGCAGCAAGTTCAGGTAAGTTTCTGTCAAAAAGCCCATGTGACCGGTATTGACAGTCAGCAGCGGCACTCCGATGGGAGCAACTTGGCGAAATGCCGACAGCACCGTACCGTCGCCGCCCAACACCACTGCAAACTCCATGTCGCTGTCAAAACCGGGGGGGACGAGTTGGTCGATCGGAGTGTGGCACATCGGGCGAGAAGGGCTAGAATAGCCCAGAATTCCCCCGGAACCAGAAACCGAGCAGACCTCCCAGCCGCGGGCAGTCAGCTTGTCTTTCAACTCTGCGGCGATGCGACAAGCCACAGGTTTAACGTCGTTGTATATAATCCCAGCTTTCGGCACTTTAAAATGTAAAGGGCATCTTTTGTTTACTCCGTTTTTTCGTCTTAAGCTGCTCGTACTCTATTTCCTTGAGCTTCTTCATAATCAGATTAAAGTATTCTTCGAGATAAGATTCCAAAGTAGTAGTTTCTTTGGGGTCGATTCCGAAGACACTGTAAACATCATCCATCGGAGCTTTCAAGGGTTTTCCGGCCGCCAAAACTTCTGAAAAAGCCAATCTGTCAGCTACGTTCCAACTCCACTGAAAGAACTTAGCAAATTGACGAGTAGCCTTCAACAAGGCGTCTGGGGTGCGCGTAATTTTGGCTTGCTTCCCTGACAGCCGTTCGCACAACCGCACGATTTCGTCAGCATCCCAAGCGCGATTTCCCACAACCGGGAAGCTTTTTTTCTCGGTTTCGGGAACGGAAAGGGCCCGGACGGCAAATTTAGCAACGTCCTGAGTGTTCATGTAGGCAAGGGCGGATGGCTTGTTGGGCAGCCAGACTGCCTGATTGTCCAAAATCGGCATAGCATACAGGCTCACCAGTCCTTGCAAAAAGCCGCAAGGTCTCAAGATTGTGTAGTCTAGACCGGATTCTGCTAAGAACAATTCGGTACAGCGCTTGATTTCCAACAAGGGGACTTGAGGATATTTCTCAGCGTCGAGAAAGGAAAAGAATATGTAACGCTTGATGCCTGCTGCTGCTGCTGCTTGGATCAGCGATACTTTTCCGTCCCAGTCTACTCTTTTGACGCTGACAGAATCGGCTGCACTCGCTGTTGCTGCATCGATAATAGCACTGACGCCTTCTAGGGCCGGAGGCAGACTGTCTGGCTGGCAAAGGTTCCCCGGTACGAGTTCAGCGCCCCATTCTTTCAAAAATGCAGCTTTTCTGTAACTTCTGACTAAACAGCGCACCTGGTAGCCCTCGTCTAGGGCGCGGCGGGCTATTTGGCGGCCGAGAGTGCCGGTGGCACCTAAAATCAATAAAGTCATCTAGGGATTAATTATGAATCTTAAACTTTCTATAAGATGGTATCAGGTTTTTGTTAAGTTTGTTATAAAAACTTAACAAAAACCTGAAATTTTCTCATTTTAGGCTTGAGATATTCGGAAGAATGCTGGCTTTCGGCAGAAAGTAGACTCTAGAAGGCAGAAGGTAGAAGGCTTCTGAAGGATTGGTTGAAAAAAACTTATTCTTCGCGGCCTTGCAATTTGAGCAGGAGGAAGCCTCCACCTATACCCACGAAAATTAGGGAAAAGGACAAAAAGGCTGCAGTGAAAATTTCAGGATTCATGATTTTATATGTCCAATTGGGCGATCGCATTAAATAAAGATAATATAATTTGGGGCAAGCAGGTACATGAATGCTAAAATTTCAGTGCCGAAATTCCTGTAATTTTGTTGGAGAAAACTGCCTTGAGTCTCGATCGGGAATCAAAACTAGCTGTAACTCTGGGAGATCCGGCGGGAATTGGCCCGGAAGTGATTCTCAAGGCATTGGCAGATCCCGCTGCTGGTTTGAGGGTAACGGTTATAGGTTCTAGGAGAGTTTTGCAGGAAACTTACGATAAGTTGCGATCGAGCAATCCCCCAGCAGAAGCGGCAAATCCCGAAACATTAAATATTATTGATATTGAACCAGACAGCAAGTGGGGCGAAATTGTCCCCGGTGTCGGGAGTGCAGCTAGCGGGGCCGCTAGCTTTGCTTACATGGAAAGTGCGATCGCCCGTACCCTCGCCGGCGAATTCTCCGCCATCGTGACAGGCCCGATTTCCAAAACTTGCTGGCAGGCGGCCGGTTACAATTATCCCGGACAAACAGAACTCCTCGCAGAAAGGGCAAAATCGCAGCGATTCGGAATGCTGTTTGCCGCCACATCTCCACACAGTGGCTGGACGCTCGTAACTTTACTCGCTACCACACATATTTCCCTGCGTCAAGTCCCCGATGCTTTGAGTCCAGAATTACTGAGTGAAAAACTAGAATTACTGATAGACTGTTTGCGGGAAGATTTTGGGCTAGAAAGACCGAAAATTGCGATTTCTGGCTTAAATCCTCACAGCGGCGAAAATGGCAAGCTGGGAAATGAAGAGCAAGACTGGATGATACCTTGGTTGGAAACGCAGCGCGATCGCTTTCCTCAAGTTCAGTTAGACGGGCCAGTCCCCCCCGATACCCTGTGGGTAAAACCGGCTAAAGTTTGGTACGGTTTAGCCAAGGAAGCTCACGACGGTTACTTGGCAATGTACCACGACCAGGGGTTGATTCCAGTAAAATTGATGGCTTTCGATAAAGCAGTCAACACTACAATTGGCTTGCCTTTTGTCCGCACCTCTCCGGATCACGGCACAGCTTTTGATATTGTAGGTCAAGGGATTGCAGATGCCTCCAGCATGAAGGCAGCATTGCAGTTGGCCGCCCAGTTGGCTAGTCGCAGAACAGCAGTTAAAATAAGGCGATAGCTTTAGTACGCCTGACGCTGGGAAAAATTGTGTCATTCCTATTGATTGTCGCTGGGGTGAGGCGGCAAGCAAGCTGGTAATTTCCTTCGGTCGATTAAAATCACGTTTGGGTAGGGCAGTATGGCAGCATCAAATGACAATTTACGCAAAAGATATCAGTCAGAAAAAGAGGTTTCTGATGCAAGTATAGCAAGTTCTAAAGCTGGAGAGCAACTTCAGGAATTGCTAACCATACTGACTGAATTTCAGTTATTAAAAAAATCCAAAAAAGAGCCAATCGATCTGAAATTACCGCTTTCGGAAAAGTCTGTTCAGCGATTAGAGGATGAGGAAAATCGGCGCCAACAATTGTCTTTCCTGATCGAATCACCGAGTATTGTACCGGAAGTATTAAGTAACGATGAAGAGATACCATCTCAAAGACGAGAAAACAATAATGAGGAAGCCGATTTATCTACATCCGGGAAAGTAGCTAAAAAAAGTCGGCCGTCGGAGGAAGAATTAGAACAAGCAGTAGAGGAGTTTAAGCGGTTGCAACAGTTGCTATTTGAAAGGGATTTGCCGGAATTTTACAGTAATGTTTTGAGCGTGGAACAAAGGTTAGAAAATTTTGAGAAGCTGATGTCTCAACCAGAAGAGTTGATGGTTTTACTGAAACCGTTAATTCCTGAGCTAGTGAGAGAAGAATTAGAGGAGTTGAAGTCGGAATTAAAAAAGGCGATGGAACTCGCGAGCAATAATAAAATTAATCGCATCGAGTTGGAGGCAAAATTAGCAGATTGGGAAAATCAAATTGCTAACTTGAACCAGCAGCCACTGCCGAATACAGAACACTTAATCAAACGGCTGATGCCAGTGGTGGGCGATCTGCTCAACCGTAAGGTAGAGGAGTCTAAGTTAGAGGTAGCTTCCGCGATCGCACCGAGAGTCAATCAAGTAATTCACAATCAAAACGGACTTGAAGAACACGTAGTAAGAATTGAAGATAGAGTTGCGAATATTCAGCAGCGTTACCAACAGCTACCGGAAGATTTAATCAAGCAGCTAGTACCAGTAGTTAGCGAATTGCTGAGCCGCAAAATTAGTGAATTAAAGTTAGAGGTTGTAGAAGCTGTTGCCCCCTCAGTACAGGTAAGAATAGCTTGGGTAGAAATAGAAGAAAAAGTATTGAGCATCATCGAACGCCGACTGGCTACGCAACAGTCGCCAATTCAGAAGCCAGAAGAGATAATGGCGATGCTAATGCCGGCAATAACTGATTTGCTGAATCAGAAAATCGATGAATCAAAATTACAAGTAGCAGCGACGATCCAACCTTTGATAGAATCAGCACTTCTTCAAAGAGAAGTTCAAGGCAAATTGAGCGACGTAGAAAGTAGACTAAATAATCTTCAGCGACAGCAAAAATCTCAGCCGGAAGATATAATGGCAAGGTTAATGCCGTTAATGATTGAGTCGCTGAACCGGAAAATCGAGGAGACAAAGTTAGAGGTGAGAGAGGCGATCGCACCTGGTGTCAACACGGCTATTCAAAACAGCGGTATTGCAGCACAAATATTAAATAATGAAACTAAGATTGTCGAAGTTCAGCAGCAAGTTTTAGCCGAGATAGAAGGGTTGATGGCAAGAATAATGCCAGTGATTGTAGAGATGCTGTCCCGAAACATCGGGG
Source organism: Microcoleus sp. S13_C5 (assembly GCF_036700845.1). NCBI lineage: Bacteria > Bacillati > Cyanobacteriota > Cyanophyceae > Oscillatoriales > Microcoleaceae > Microcoleus > Microcoleus sp. S13_C5. The sequence goes on along the minus strand of NZ_JAUBPR010000163.1, from coordinate 6,519 downwards.
AAGCAAAGCTAGAGATAGAATCGGCCATCGCCCCCGCTGTCGATGCCATCATTCAGAATAAAAGGATTGATCAAAGACTCGGGAAGATCGAACAAAAAATTGTCGCGATCGAACACCGGATTTATGAATCGACAGACTTGTTTACCGATTTACTGAAACCTTTGATTGACGAGCTGATGGTTAGCCATCACGCCCAACTACAAAAGTCGGTCATCGAATCTATTTTACCATTGTTAGATGAAGTTGTAAGTTATAATTACAGACTCAACGATAAAGTAGGGGAACTCGATCGCAAAATTACTGATGCTGAATGGGGAGGCAATCGGGAAGAATTACTCGCCCGAATTAAAATCATGTTTCCCGAAATGATGCTCCAAACCATTAATGAGTCGAGACAATCATTTGTCGAAACCATAGCTCCCATAATTGATGAAATAATTAATACCAAAACCCGAGAAAATCGACAATCGATGGGAGTAGCCATATCGCCGGCTCTGACTGTGGGAATCAGCCACAGAATGAGTGAATCGCCCGATGAAATTGCAATGGCGATCGCGCCAGAAATGGCCGCCGCTATCAAACAGCAAATTCATCTCAAGCGAGAAGCAATGTCGGATGCACTTTATCCGATCATCGGCAGCACGATTTTAAAATACATCGCCGAGATGATGCGGGAGATTAATGAAAAAGTCGAATCAGCTTTAAGTCCAGAGGGAATTAGCCGCAAAATTAAAGCCAAAATACAGGGCATTTCTGAAGCAGAATTGCTGATGAAAGAAACAACACCACTGAGTGTGAAAGCTGTCTTTTTAATTCAAGCAGGATCGGGCTTAGTAATTTCAGCAGTGCAGAAGTCTGAACGCGAACAGCTAGAATCAGAGATGGTAGCGGGGATGTTGACTGCTATTCGGGCTTTTGTCAACGATTGCATATCTCAGTCTGGAAATATTGCAGAAATTGATGCAATAGAATATGGCACATCTACGATCGTACTGGAAGTTGCGGGTTCGTGTTATCTAGCAGTAGTCATGCAAGGAGAAACCCGCCAGTGGTTTAAGTATAAAATGCGAGCGATATTCAACAATATTGTTCAAGAATACGGAGCTCTAATTCAGTCATTCAACGGCGATCCAGCAACTGTGCCACCAGAAGTAAACTCGAAATTGCAAAAATTAATCGATACAGAGGTAAAAGTTAAATCTCGTAAACTTCCAATTTTACCCATTATCGGTTTGGCAGCGTTAGGTTTAATTGGCGTACCTTGGGGAATTCATCAATACCGCAGGGGAGTTGCAGCGAGCTTAGAAGCAGATACAAATTTAGCATTACAATCTGCGCCGGAGTTATCAGTTTATCGCCTCGCGGCTGATGTTAAAGATAAAGTATTGGAGATTTCGGGACGAGTGCCGAATCAAAATCTGCGATCGAAAGCGGAAAAAATCGCTCAGCAAGCGGCTCCACAATCAAGAATTGAAAATAAAATTATAGCCGTTGAAGTACCTCCCGATCCAGTTTTAGTCGAAGCCGATGTCAAGCGGACGGCAGCTCTTTTGAATAAAGTAGAAAGCATTAATATCTCAGCTCGCTATGCAGAGGGAAAAGTCGCCGTTGCAGGCAGCGTGAGCAAAGTGCCAGATGCTCAGAAAATAACTCAAGCTTTTGAGAAAATTCCGGGCGTGAAGTCTGTAACAAATACAGTGATAATAGGAACTCCACCGCCACCAAAGATAATAATGCCAGTTCGCGTGTATTTCGGTGCAGGTTCGGCAAGTTTGCAGGCGAAAGATGTAGCAGAAAAGCTTAGCAAAGTCAAGGAATATATGGATAAAAATCGCACGAAGAATTTAAGGATAGTTGGCTACAGCGATTTTAAAAGCACTCCGGCCGAAAATCAAAAGTTGGCACTGGAAAGGGCGACAAATGTGAAAAATATTTTGGTTAGACAAGGGATAAATGGCAACAGAATACAAGTTGCTTCTACTAAGGGTCGTCCCGAAGGTGTGGAGGCAAATCAACCGCTGTGGCTGAGCAGATTGGTAGTATTTGAGGTGATAAATTAAAATTGGGAATTGGTAATTGGGAATTGGGCATCGGGCATCGAGCATTGTTAATTCGGAATTTTCCCTAATGACTAATGACTAATGACTTCTTTGTCTTAATTTATAGTAACTGGCAAGAAGGTTAGGACACTTTTTATCGCTGAAAATATTGCTCTGACTCCCTTTCCCTTCTTCCTTCTTGCTTCTTCCTTCTTGCTTCTTCCTTCTTGCTTCTTCCTCTTAAATTAATCTAACTCGCCCGGAGGTAAAGGCTTGTATTCGATCGCCCGCCAAGCATACTAACAAGCGGCCGCATCCGTCAATGCCGGCGGCTTCTCCGCAGATGGTTTCCGAGGAAAGTTCGATCGCCACCGGGCAGCCAATCAACCCATCGCGGCGGCGCAATTCCGGCAAAAGTAGCGCTAAACCGGACTTGGAGGCTGGCTTGTCTGTGGTAGAAAACATATCAGCTAGTTCGAGTAAATAGTGCCGCAGTCGATCAAGCAAACACAGTTCATCTGGTACTGTACTAGCAATAGAATGCAAGCTTACGGCATTGCCGAGCTCCCTTTCATCCAATCCCGCAGCCGCGAAATCTACGCAGCGGTTGAGTCCAATTCCCACAACGGCGCGAGTTTTGCCAGAAACATTGCCGTTGGTAGCTTCGCAGAGAATTCCGGCTAATTTGTGGCGATCGATCCAGACATCGTTTGGCCATTTCAGGCGCAGCATATCGCGACAGTCGGGAACCAAATCTTCGATCGCGTAAATCACAGCTAAACCCGCTGCTAAACTGAGCCCCGGCAACAGATTGGGGTTGAGGTTGTCGAGTACAAAACTAACAGTCAAGACACCGCTTGGGGCGTGCCAGGTGCGCCCGTGTTGGCCGCGCCCGCTGGTTTGTCGCTTGGTAAATACTGCATCTCCGTGGTGGAGTTGGGCCGCGCGGGCGATCGCCCAACTGTTGGTACTCGGACAGGTATCCAACGAGTGTAGCCAGTGAGGGAGGTTTGGGCGATCGGGTTCTGTGGATGCGGGCACGGGAGTTAAGGGCAATTCAGACAAGCTTTGATTTGTAGTATTTGATATCTAAAAGCTGATTATCGCATTTTCCAGAAGTGCCACCTCGCGCGACGGCGAGAATTTAGACAAATTGCAGTGTAGTACAGTTTCAGCATCAGATTTACCTTACGCCACAACCTCTGTTTAGCAGCAAAACTATTGACTTATAAGGATTTGGGGGAATGCAGAGGGTTGGTTGGAGCGATCGGCACCCCTTTAAAAAACCCAATTTAAAAAAAAGTTGTATTACCCCCTTGACAGTCTTGTAATACGCAATGTAATATAAATGTATGGCGAAGGGGAAAGAGCTTCAAAACCTTACCCCACGAGCAACATGAACCTTGAAAACTGAATAGGAAGTTAATCGTGTCACATAATTGTGGACATTGGCGGTGTAGACTCCGGCAACAATAGCCCGATCGGGTTGTAGTACGCGGAATCAACCGCCACCCCGTCCCAACTTGAGTAATTCAAGGACAGAATATTGTTCATTTTCGCGGGGGTATAGCTCAACCGGTCAGAGCAGTCGCCTGTCGAGCGAAAGGTTGCGAGTTCAAGTCTCGTTACTCCCGTCAGTCGATTTTAGATTTTAGATTTTAGATTTTAGATTTACTCCACAGGAGAAGAATCTGGGAATTGGAACTAGGGTCTAAAATCCACACCTCCTGTCGGAAAGCAAGTATCCGTTTTTCGGCGGGGGTCAAAGTCCCGTAGGCAAAAGTCAAGCCGTCTCCCCCTCAAGGAGAAGATTGCGAGTGCAAACCTCGTCGGGACTCCCAGGTTAGGTGGCCGAGTGGTTGAAGGCGTCGGTCTGCAAAACCGAATTGCGCGGGTTCAAATCCCGCCCTAACCTCTGTTCCCAATCAGAAATTAAAAAATAGAAATTAAAAGATTAAACTAACAGTCTTTTAATTGATTTTTTTAACTTTGAAAAGGAACGAAGCGAAAGTGACATTGCAGCGTAGCTTAATGGTAAAGCGCCAAGTTCATACCTTGGTCAATGCGGGTACCGCTTCGCGGAAGCAAGCTACAAATCCCGCCGCTGCCACCAAAAGCAGGGATGGTGTAACTGGCAACACTCTGGTCTCCAAAACCAGCATTCTGAGTTCAAATCTCAGTTCCTGTGCCAATTTATAGTGCTGTAGGCAAATGGTTTAAGCCGCTTGGTTTTCACCCAAGTGATTGCGGGTTCAACTCCCGTCAGCACTTCCAAACTGGGTCGGCCCTCCTATTGGCGTGGGTAGCTGTCTGTAAAACAGTAGCTTAAAGCGTTGCTGGTTCAATTCCAGCCCGACCCATTTGTAACTGCATTTAATATGCAGTTGCAATCTTGAGAACGTGGTGTAACTGGATAACATCTCAGTCTACGAAACTGAAGATTTGGGGGTTCAAATCCCTCCGTTCTCGCTGTGGAGAGGTGGCCGAGTGGCTTAAGGCGCTTTCCTGCTAAGAAAGAGCGGTTTAACAGCCGTCGAGGGTTCAAATCCCTCCTTCTCCGTTTTCCCCCGATAGCTCAGTTGGTAGAGCGCTTGTCTGAAGAACAAGAGGTCGTCAGTTCGATACTGACTTGGGGGATTGCGTTGCCTTATAGCTCAATGGTAGAGCAAGCGGTTGTTAACCGCTAGGTTGTAGGTTCGAGTCCTACTGGGGCAGCCATTTTTTAAATTGCCGGGTAGACAAATTGGTAAAGTCGCCTATCTCTGAAATAGGAGTTTCTGTAGGTTCAAAGCCTACCCCGGCACCCAATTATTGGGAAGTCGCCTAATCGGCATGGCACCGCTCTTTGAAAGCGGCAAAATGCAGGTTCGATCCCTGCCTTCCCAGTTCTGCTATTACCAAAGCAGAGCAATTACACTCCTGTAGCCCAATTGGCAGAGGCCGCAATTTCAAAAATTGTGTTGTGTGAGTTCAAATCTCACCAGGAGTACCAAATTTTTAACTAAGTTTCTACTTGCTCCTGTGGCGGAATTGGCAGACGCGGCAGACTTAAAATCTGTTTTATTTTGAGTGTGAGTTCGAGTCTCACTAGGAGCATGAACGGGATGTAATTCAGCGGCCAGAAGCCATGCTTTGGGAGCATGGAGTCGTTGGTTCAAATCCAACCATCCCGACTTTACCCCTGTGATGTAATTGGAAAACATCACTCGCTTAGAACGAGTGTTTTTTGCAGGTTCGAGGCCTGTCAGGGGTATGAGGTTTTATTCAATCTCAAATCTCAAATCTCAAATCTCAAATCGGTTTTGCCCCTGTAGCCCAATCGGTAGAGGCGCTAGATTTAGGATCTAGTTAGTGCTGGTTCGATGCCAGTCAGGGGTATTTGGTGACATCGCGGGTGAAGTAGCCTGGGTAGGCTTGGAGGTCTCATAAGCCTCTTAATAGCAGGTTCAACTCCTGCCCCCGCCACCAAAAATGCAGGTGTGATGTAACTGGCAACATGAGGCTCTTGTAAAGCTTTCTTGCGAGTTCAAATCTCGCCATCTGCTGTGCTGGTGTAGCTCAATTAGGCAGAGCAACTGATTTGTAATCAGTCGGTTGTAGGTTCAATTCCTATCACCAGCCCCACAATTGCGGATATGGTGTAACGGTAGCATTCGAGTCTTCCAAACTCTAGGCACGAGTTCGAGCCTCGTTATCCGCTTGGTTAAACGAGAGGTTTTTTCAATCGAAAATCTCAAATTTCAAATCACAAATCGGTTTGCGGGTGTGATGTAAAGGCTAGCATCTGAGTATGCCATTCTCAGCGCATGGGTTCGAGTCCCATCATCCGCTTTTGTAGTCCTGTAGCTCAACGGTAGAGCGTTTGCCTTACAAGCAAGATGTTGCAGGTTCAAATCCTGTCAGGACTACCAATTTATGGGAGTGTAGCTCAATGGATAGAGCGCCGCGCTTCGGACGCGGATGTTGTGGGTTCAAGTCCTGCCACTCTCGTTGTTTTTACTTTAATTTAAGGAGGTTGATTCCATTGAATGGATAATTTTTTATATTAAGAGCGATCTCCCTTTGCGTGTCCCAATCTTTGGAGCCTACATACTTTAGTACGAGAGGAAAGGTAACGCTGTCAAAATCAGCGGGCGTTTGAGAACGAGGAGTGCGATGAACCCGGCAGGTTGGCTTGAAGGTAGCCATCCTTTAAAGAGTGTGTAATAACTCATCGGCGGAGTCCCTCTAGTAACTGAGAAAACGCAATGCTCTGATAACTTGCACGTCAAAGTGCGTGAAGCGCAGCTATCCCGTAGGGAATCGCGCATTAACAAAAAACATGGGAGCGTAACTCAACTGGATAGAGTGTCGAGCTTCTACCTCGAATGTTGTGGGTTCAAGTCCTACCGCTCCTGCTGTCTGCAGGGTGGATTAATTGTCAAAAGAGTAAACCAGTGGGGCAAGGCTATTTGCTGACAATCACGCGCCAGATTTAATT
>NZ_JAUBPR010000162.1:4693-12166 GCF_036700845.1 Microcoleus sp. S13_C5 | reverse complement strand
ACGGAAAAACTTTGGGGTTCCCACTTTTCACAACTGATAAAAAAATTCCACCCACATCTGCGGAATGTGGGTTTTAAAGCTAGAAAATTGAAAAGTGTAGACCCCATCTTCATGCCGTCAGTCTTGGGAACTCGGTACGTCGTGCAGCAAACAGTAAGCAAGCTCGAATATCTGCAAGCTCCCAGTCAGGGAAATCTTCTAAAATCTCAGTAACGCTGAGGTTCTCAGCCAGCATTTCTAAGATGTGGGTGACTCGAATTGGCATTCCTCGAATGCAGGGACGACCACCACACTGACTGGGGGCTTGGGTAATGCGGGTTAACCAGCCAGTCGTTGAGTTCATCAGGGGTTGCCTGCAAGTTGCTTTGTTCGTCTCCATCTTACCGAGTAATCATCTCGAAAGCAGGTTTTTGCGTAAGCCCTCATTTTTCTTGGCAAGTCGAAGTCATTACGAGTATGATTTAACTATAAGCAAAAAAGAGAGCCCCCATGAGGATAGAAGAAATTCCCCTCAACCAGATTCGCCGCCCCCTGCCGCGAGTCAACGACCAAACCAAAGTAGCCGCCCTCATGGAATCAATCCGCGAGGTAGGTTTAAACGAACCCATCGATGTGCTAGAAGTAGATGGACAGTATTACGGATTTTCCGGCTGCCACCGCTACGAAGCTTGCCAGCGTCTCGGTTTAGAAACTATCCGCTGTAATGTACGCCGAGCTCCCCGTGCCGTGTTGCAGATGCACCTAGCCTGAGCCTCTCAACAGAAATTCACCACGCAGGCAAACATTCAATCGCCCAAACCTTTCTAAGATATTCGATCGACAATCACTAATAACAAGCTAAAAACCTATGACTACCAACAACCACAAACAACTTCTTTACCCGACCCGCATCGATATGTCAGCCGGCACCCGCTCTCAAGTAGTCGGGCTGCTCAACGCCACACTGGCAACGACTTTGGACTTAAAAACTCAAGTCAAGCAAGCTCACTGGAACGTCAAAGGCATGGACTTCTACCAGTTGCACTTGCTGTTTGACGAAATGGCAACAGAACTCGAAGAATACATCGATTTGGTTGCCGAACGGGTCACAGCTTTGGGCGGTTTGGCTGTAGGAACAGCCCGCGCAGCGGCTGCTGATTCGATTTTGCCAGAATTTCCTTTCGACATTGTAGACGGCAAAGAATACGTGACGGCTTTGGCCGATCGCTACGCACCCTACGCCCAACACCTGCGAGTCGCCATCGACAAAGCAGCGGAACTTGGCGACGCCGATACAGCGGATCTGTACACCGAAATTTCGCGGACAATTGACAAGCGTTTATGGTTCCTAGAAGCGCATTTGCAAGGTTCTGCGACAACTGCAACAGCCGCCGCCGCAAAAGTTGCCGTCAAATAGCCACAAAAAAAGTTGTGGGGTGGGCGCAGGAGCCCGCCCCAAAAATGTATTTCATTAAGGCTCGTCACAGTTTACGATCGAGAATATGTCCATTTATTAATTTGGATGAGTTTTTCGTGACTGCCCATATTCCAGATTATGCTCCTCAAATGCAACGCCTGATGGAACAGGCGGGGCTTTCGAGCGATCGAGAACTCAGCAAAAAAGCAGGAGTTTCCGAGATCCAGCTAAGTCGCCTACGTCGCGGTTTAGCCCTGCAAACCCGAGCCGACATCCTGCTCAAAATTAGTCAAGCTTTGCAAATTTCCTTACCCGAACTGCTGGCAACCTTGACGCCAAACTATGTAGAGTTAGAACAGGCACAACCGACCGCCCTAGAACAAGAATATCAGCGCCTGCAAGCTTCGATCGAACAGCAGCGAGAATCTTTGATGCAGGAATTCCAGTTATCTAGCGTGCAAATTTTAGAATCTTGGATGTTGCAGTGGCCGACTGCTGCGAGCAAAGCTCAGGAAAATCACCACTTGCGGGCTCAGAAACTACTGCCCTTGTTGCGGCCAGTCGAGCAGTTATTGGAGCATTGGGGAGTGGAGTCGATCGCCCCAGTCGGAGCCCAGATTCCCTACAACCCTCAACAGCACCAGCTAATGGAAGGAACAGCCGAACCCGGAGAACCCGTCAAAGTCCGCTACACAGGGTACAGACAAGGCGACAAACTGCTCTACCGCGCCAAAGTTAGCCCAGTTTGATTAATACCAGAAGGCATTCGGCAGAACAAATATTGTCCCGATCTCAAAATTCACTCCCGGCGAAGCGCTGCGACTGCGATCGGCGTTACGATCCGCGACGAACACCATCTTTTACACTCAAAACTATTCTCCCGCTCTCAGGCTCTGGCGCTTTCCCCTCTCTTATTTGGATCAGAGTCCATCTCGCAGCTATACTAGCCTAGTCTGGCTAGAAATTCTGACATTCCCACCGCAAAATATGAGTCCTGTAGTTAAAATTATTCAGCCCTCTGGCATTTTAGACGGCACCAAGGCAAGTCAATTCCGCCAAGAGATTAGCGACCTAGTGGAAGCGGGAGCCGATGTGGTATTGATAGACTTCACTGATGTGACATTTATGGATAGTTCTGGTTTGGGCGCTTTAGTCTTGGCGCTCAAAACAGTCCGGGCCGCTGGGAGTCAATTAGTTGTCTGTTCTATCAACGAGCAAATCCGCATCTTATTTGAACTCACCAGCATGGATCGAGTTTTCGAGATATTTCCGACCCGCGATGCTTTTAATAGCAAAATTCTCTCAACTAACTAAATCTTTTGGCTGCTGCCTTCTTGCTATTTGGTCGCAGATGTGCTGCAAGAAGTCAGCTAGCCAAAGTTTACCTTGAGTAAAGACCAATCATCATCAAAAACTGCTTTAGCGTTCAACTTTTGAATGTAGTTCAAAACCAGCTCTAACTGGTCGGCACTTGCACCGTTGTAAGCTGCTAACAGGTCTACGAAAGGGTCAAGCCCCCAGATATTGCCGTCAGGTTGGTGGATCTCGTATACCCCGTCGCTAAAGATGTAGAGAGTGCTCAAATCCTCGACATCGCAGCAATTATCGACATAGGGGGCGTCGGGGAACATCCCCACCGGCATTCCGGGGGTTTTTAATCGCTGGATTTTAGTAGTGCTCGCAGGGGACTGGGAAATCAACACGGCCGGTGGATGACCGGCGCTGGCATAAACTAGCTGGCGAGAAATGCGGTTGTAAACGCCATACCAGATGGTGAAATACTTGTCATTTTGGTAGCTCATCTGGAAGGTGGTGTTCAGGGCGCGCAAAACGTCGCTGGGTTTGTAGTAGTCTATGTTGGGGAGCGTGCGCGATCGCAGCAAATTCAGCACGGCCACAGAAGGCAGCGCCGCCCGCAAACCGTGACCGGCTACGTCGAGCAAGTAAATCGCCAAATAATCGGCATCTAGCCAGTTGTAGTCGAAGCAATCTCCCCCCAACTGCCGGGAGGGAATGAATTTTGCCTCGATGCTGAAAGGTTCTGTCATCGGATCTGGCAGCAGCGATTGCACGTACTCCGCGGCCTCGGCTAACTCTGCTTCCAGACTTTGCTTGGCTATTTTCAAATCTCGGCTGAGTTGGTGCAGCCTCAATCCCGCGCGTACTCTTGCCTGTAACTCGTTGAGTTCGATCGGCTTGGAGATAAAATCGTCGGCACCGGCGTCGAGGCCTTTGACTCGATCGGCGATCGAACCCAAAGAAGTCAACAAAAAGAATTGTGTAGTTGACAGATCCGGATCTGCCTTAACTCGACGGCAGACATCGATGCCGGTCAAGCGCGGCATGATCCAATCGCAAATTATCAGGGCCGGACGCAATTTTTGCGCCTGGGCTACACCGTCTTCGCCATTGCTTGCTACTGTTACTTCGTAACCCTGTTTTTTCAGGGTTCTTCTCAGCAGTTCTTGAACAGCCGTATCATCGTCAATAACCAGAATTTGAAACATGGGCACTTAGGTACTACAAGTTTTTCAAGGTCTGGGGGTCATTTAAAATATATCCTGTCAGCGCCCTTGTCTGAGATTGAGTATAGTTTATTGACATCGCTTTCGAGGTAATTGCTTTTGAGGGCGGGTCGTTGAGTTCAATTTACGTTAAAATTTGATGGAAATTTGGCGCGATCGAACTTCACTCAGTTTATACTCAGAATATAAATTTTTATAGACTTTTATTTGACACAGGCGCTGGTTGACAGGGAAATGCTATTTATAGTATAGTGACTAACCGATTAGTGGATTAGACAGGGATCGACGGCCCACCAAAGCTAGTATCCTCAAACTACCATTCAATTTTGCCGCCGTTGTATTTTGTCTCATCGTATTTTTTCGAGTTGTATTTTGCCCACCGGCCGATGAAGAACTTCTGTGGTGAGCGTGATTGAATTAAAGGGTTCCGAAAAGTTGCCGATGCTAAAAAAAGCGGATCTTCAAGTCAATACAGGTCTGAATGGATTAAGCTGGGTTTTGTCGTGGTTTGCACAATTGTACGACTCGCGAATTCCTACAAGTGTGTGGATAAGGTGTCAGTTGGCTTTGGCTGAGGGCTTTACGAATGCCGTGCGTCACGCCCACAAGGGCAAACCAGCGGCTTTGCCTGTGGACATTCAGGTGGCCGTGTGGGCTGAATCTTTAGAGATTAAAATTTGGGACTCGGGCGATCCGTTTGATTTAGAGAAAAAAATTAAAGATATTTCGGAAAAAGTCGATGTTCACTCTCCGGGCGGGCGGGGTCTAAAATTAATCAAAGACATCGCAGACAGTATTAGTTACGAGAGAACGGCTGATGGACGAAACTGTTTGTCGATCGTCAAAAATTATTCGCCCTGTATCGACGATCGAAAATAACACTAATATTTTTAGCGGGTAAGGGTGGAGGGCTACCCTCAACCCTTCCTTAAGAACCGTGCGTGACTGTTAAGCTGCGTAGCAGTTGATTATATTTTGATTTGACGGCTTCCCTAGATACTGGCAATTCCCATAGCATCCGTATTTCCGGTTCTTCCGTACTCAGTGTGCTAAGACATTATGGCACTGCCGTCCGAAGCAGATTAACTCGCAAATGAGGTAATCTCGGTGAGAGTCCCTATTGACTTAGATTGTCTCAAACGGTTCACAGGCTGGGATGAGGCAGAAGTCTAATTTTTTATTTTAGCAAATTAGTTTGCTTCTAATCTGGGTAAGATTAACGAGAGAGCGGATTACCTGGAGAACCAATGCGAAAGAGGATCGTAAAAACATTATCATTCAATAATAAACGATTCCCAAAAACATCATCACCATAATCATATTGCTTATTTTGCCAATTGAGGGATAGGGTAGGACTGTTATACTTATTTTCCAGTTGCCAACTTACACTCGCACCGTAGAGAGAGCGAGTGGAGTTTTTATCGATGGGGGCGATATAACCAGACAGAGTGAGAGTGCTTAGAGGACGGATGGTTAACTCAGCGAGTAAACGATCGTCGTAGGAATTGGGTAGGATATCACCAAAATAGTTGGTCAAACCAAGAGAAAAAATTCCCCAATTCACGCGAGCGCTAACGGCAACTTCACTAGCCGGTGAAATACTAAGTACATCACCAATTCTGGTTTCTCGATCGAGAGCATAATTGAAGCCAGTTGATAAGGTTAAATTTGCCCGCCTACTGAAGCGAAATGTTTTAGCCACACTCCCCCAAAGTTGGCTGTAATAATCGCGATCGGGGTTGAGATAACCAATCGCACCCCCGCGAAAACTCCAATTGTTTAGCGTGTTTCTCGTGTAATCAGCACCGAGGTAGAGTTTGGGCTTTTCTGAAGCAATCACACCCGTATAGTATCGCAGGATATCTTCACCTCCCGTCCAGTTTCCGGTAAAGCTGAGATGAGGATAGTAAGAGCTTTTTTCCCTATAGATACTTTCTCTAACAAAGTTGACATCTTGCTGTAAAAAACCTAAATAAACTTGGGCATAAAAATTCTGTAAATTGGCAGTAGAATACTGATTTTGGTTAACCGCAGAGAATAACTGTACATTGGTATTTGCTCCACCTTCTGCACCAGCATCCACAAGGGTGACTTGTGGCCCTGTTGGATCGTAAAAGATTCGACCATCTTCAAGAGCGCGATCGATCACCGGAGAAAGACCGAGCCACAGGCTGTTATAATTCGCTCTAGGAACTTGATTTAAGCTGGTGACATTAGGCGTTAAACTTTCTGCCCGTCCGAGTCCGGCGGAATATATCGTAAAACTACTGCTGGGTAAACGAGTATTATTAGCTGCTAAAAATAAGTTGCGGTTGATATTAGTATTAACTTGATTTTTACTGCCTTCTAGGTCAGGAATGACATCGGGTAAAATTTGCGCCCCCGCTTGAATTGCCGTATTTAGCCAGCGATTTTCATCATCAACAAAGAGAGTAAAGCCTCGAATAGTCCGCCCTAAAACGGCTTCTCTATCATTGGCTTTAACAACTTGACGAACTCGGGAAACAGTACCTGCAATCGTATAGTCAACTTCTTCTTTTCTCTCAACTTTTGTTTTTTGGGATTGGCTGTTTCCCGGATAAGCACCAGAATTGGGAAAATAAAAATCGACGCCAATCGGTTGACTGCTGGTTCCCCCTTGGAAGCCTGGAAGCTGCATAAAAGCCAAAGTTTCCGGTTTGACGACCTCCCCAACCTGAGACGTTTGAAAGACGCGGGTAGGCACGAAAAACTCTGGATCTATACTATTGCGATCGATTACTAAACCTGGGGTATAAGTACATTGTTGGTCACTGGGAGTATTGGGAAAAATACAAGCCGCCGTTAAACTCATTTGAATTTCTAACCCCGTCATGGTTTGGGGTGCGGTAGTTGTCGTTGTAATTGTTCGTTCTAGGGGAACAGTCCGCAGTTGCAAATAAGTGCCTTTTTGGTCTACTCTATAAATATTATTTCGGCTTAAGCTTTCAATGACTCGACTGTTAAGTTTGAGAGTGCCATTAAAAAACATATCGCTGTCTGTGGTGTCAGCAAAAGTCTTGAAACCACTAAACTCCCATTCAGTTAGATGGCTGATAGGAATGTCATTGAGAGGTAAATTGGTCGTGAATGGGCTGATTTTTTCGTCTGGAGCGATTCGAGGTGGAATAATGTAATCGGGGTCAGTAGATGGCGCAGAAGGTTGGGGCAATCCGTTAGGATTATTAGTTGATGGGGGTTTTGTTGGTTCAGGTTCAGAGACTAAATTTGGGGATGAGGGTTCCAAGTCTGTAGCATAAGTAGACCAGTTGGGTGTTTCTGATAAAGGGGTGGCTTCTGGAATGTCGGAAACACTTGGAGCGCTTCGAGGTGGAATAATGTAATCGGGGTTAGTAGATGGCGCAGAAGGTTGGGGCAATCCGTTAGGATTATTAGTTGATTGGGGTTCTGTGGGTTCAGGTTCAGGGGCTAAATTTTGGGATGAGGGTTCCTGGTTTGTAGCATAAGTAGACCAGTTGGGTGTTTCTGATAAAGGGGTGGCTTCTGGAATGTCGGAAACACTTGGAGCGCTTC
>NZ_JAUBPR010000162.1:0-4593 GCF_036700845.1 Microcoleus sp. S13_C5 | reverse complement strand
GAGGTGGAATAATGTAATCGGGGTCAGTAGATGGCGCAGAAGGTTGGGGCAATCCGGTAGGATTATTAGTTGATTGGGGTTCTGTGGGTTCAGGTTCAGAGGCTAAATTTGGGGATGAGGGTTCCTGGTTTGTAGGATAAGTAAACCAGTTGGGTGTTTCTGATAAAGGGGTGGTTTCTGGAAGGTCGGAAACACTCGCAGCAGAGGAATCAAGTTGATTGGATTTGTCGAGTAAATTGGAGCGAGTTTCTGCTATAGCTGGGGTTGAGTAAGCGATGCTCAGGAGAGTCAAACCGACGAGAATACTACCATTGTATGCTGTTGAGAGGAGCCCAGTAGGATTAACGATAAATTTGAGGGGGTTAATTATCATTACAAGCGCAGCAATTAGGCATTAAATATATCAGTTAATACAGTAATTATACGCTGATATCCTGATAATTTAATATTTATTAAATCTATGGCGTTAATATTTTTATATAGCGCGTATAAATCATTAGTACAAATATGTAGGGGTAGTGCCCCCGTGCCTACCCCCCACGGATGGGGGCAACCAGGGAGAGTTTGCCGCTACAAGAATTACAGAATTCATTTAGGCTCGCTATAGATGGAATAAAAAAATATTTATTGGAATGAATATTTTAAATAATTAATATATAAAATTAAAATCAAGGGTGCGCTAACGGAAGTTAACGCACCTGAGAATTTCAAAATTGAGACAATTAGACAACCGCGCTAGCGATGCTAAAATCAGTCGCCCCAATCAAGGCGGAATTTGTGTTAACTAAAGAAGCGAGGGTGACTCCGGTTGATGCAATTTTAATTAAGGTGGAAGTGCCACTTTGGGCAATCTGTAAAGCGCCGAAAGTTAAACCTCCATCTAATCGGATTATATCTACGCCATCTTGGAAATTGTAGATGGAATCCAGACCCATTCCCGATGCCAGAACAAAGGTATCACTCCCTGCATTACCATAAAGCTGATCGCTACCTGCACCGCCATTGAGGATATCATTTCCATCACCCCCATAGAGGATGTCATTACCCACTTCACCAAGGAGTTCGTCGTTACCAGCATCACCGTAAAGACGATCGCTGCCATTACCCCCCAACAGCAAATCGTTATCATTGCCACCATAGACAACATCGTCGCCGTCGCCACCATTGATGGTATCGTTTCCGGCGTTACCGTAGAGGCGATCGCTACCTGGTAAACCATTGATTTGGTCGGCACTGGCAGTACCAGTGCCCTGGAAAAGATCGTTATTGGGTGTAAGGTTGACAAACTCGTCGATGTCGTTAATATTGACTACCAATGGCTTATCGTAAGTCAGTCCTCCAGCATCAGTTGTGCGAACGCGGATACTGTAACTGGACTTAGTTTCAAAGTCGGGGGAAGCGTTGATTCGCAGTTCGTTGCTGACAATGGAGAATGCACTATTATTGGTGTCTCCCGTGCCAGCAACTAAACTGTAAGTAAAGGTATTACCTGTGTCGGGGTCGGTGCTGGTGAAAGTACCGACTGCGCTGTTAGCGGCAACATTTTCATTAATGCTGTTGTTGCTGAGAGTAAGGTCGGTTGGTGTTTCATTGACATTGTTAATATTGACTACCAATGGCTTATCGTAAGTCAGTCCCCCTTGATCGGTAGTGCGAACGCGGATGTTGTAAGTGGACTGGGCTTCAAAGTCGGGGGAAGCGTTGATTTGCAGTTCGTTGCTGACAATGGAGAATGCACTATTATTGGTATCTCCCGTGCCTGCCACTAAACTGTAAGTAAAGGTATTGCCTGTGTCGGGGTCGGTGCTGGTGAAAGTACCGACTGCGCTGTTAGCTGCAACGTTTTCATTAATGCTGCTACGGCTGAGGCTTATATCTGTGGGGGCAACATTATTGGTGTAAATTTTAACGTCATCAATGTTCCAAGAACCTATAGTGTATACACCATTACTACCAATATTAAAACCAAATCGAATTTGAGTATTAGCACTCTTGTAAGCAGAAATATCAAAACTTTGCGGTGTCCAAGCTGCATCATATGTTCCTTGAGAGTTTATCCACAGAGGAGTCCAACTACTGCCGTTGAAAATCTCAACCTTATTCGTCATATAGGGCGCGTAGTCGCTATTTAACCAACGGTAGTAATCAAAGACAACACTTCCTGAAGTATTGGTATTAATTACAGGACTGGTTAAGTAGTAATAGTCATGTAGGGCAGTTGAGGCATTTCCACCAATGACAACACCTGCAACACCATTATCAGAGGTAATGGTATTGTCAACAGAGGGATCAGGGTTTCCAACACCACCACTAGAGGCTGTTGCCGATCCGATTTGCCATTCAGGGCCAAGTGTCCAACCTTGACTGTTATTGGCAAAAGACTCAACAAAAATATCTGCTAATATTGACTGATAAGTTGCCATCGTCTCGGTGGTAAAGGCTAAAGATGACTCAATTGTTCCTGTTGTCATCTCTAACTCCCAGTTTCCCCCTTTTGCAGCGCTCCCCGTCAGGGTTTTAGAGGCAGCAATATTGGCTCCGGTCAAAGCGTGTAACTTAGTAATAAATTCTTCTCCTGCATCCCCTGCTGCCACATTACAACCATAGAGCAGCACATTAACAACATCCCACTGTTGCAGTTGAGGGGCGTAGCGGTTAAGGTTATCTAAACTCAGTTGGCTATTTCCCAGATACAAGCAACCGGGGGAACCGTGAGAAATAATATGAACGGCATCGATATTCTGACGCTGTTGTAAAACTTGGCTAATTTGCTCGATGCCATCAGCCGTCCCATCTAGGACAAAGACTTCAGTAGTGGGAATGACACCCTCAATGAGTAGATCGGCGTTTTCTACTCCAGCATCGATAAAAACAATTGTGGTGGCTGGATTGATAGTTTTTGTAGTATTTAGCATGGGTTTCATCTGGGGAATGTCCTTGTTATTCATCAGAAGGTATTGCGGATAAAAAACCTCTCTTAATGAGGATCTTTCCTGGCTTCCTGTGGCGAGAGCCGCTAAGATCCTCATATCATCTTTGAGAGGGGAGAAAATTGATTGAATTACTGGGTCAGCTTGCTAGCTAACAACTCTCAACAGTTCTAGGGCTTGGTCGTACCCAAAACAGCGCCGCTAGTAGTACCTAGGTTGATGGTGTATCCTGCTGTGAAGGTATTGCTTTGCGGGGTAGCGCGAGCGCTGTCTTCTATTGTGTTGAGGTTAAAGCCGGCGGGGTCGCCAAGACCGTTGAGGCTCAGTGTACCCGCAGTACCAAGGGCAAAGGCTGAGTTCTGTAAACCATTTGCATTGGTGCCGTTGTAGTTGAAAGAATGAGCAACAGCATTTTCTTTACCGACAGCAGCCGAGACAGCCACACCTGTGACGTTACCGCCGTTAACAGTGAAAGCCGCAGAACCTGCCACACCACCTTCACCCGCACGGGCTACGGTAGCGAAACCAAAAGCATTGAGAATAACGAGACCACTAACGAAAGCAATACGACGAATCATAATTTTTCAACTCCAGGGTTGGTTTTTTTTCTTCTATTAGTTAGACGTTTCCCGAAGGCGGTTTGTGAATTATTCAGTCTTTAGATAGATGGCATCTCTAACTTTTGGGGGATGACGCGGTTTGAGGGAGGATTTAAGCAATTCCTGCTACGCAGTCCATCTCTTCCTGAGAATCTAGATTGGCGAAACCAGGGATGCCGAATTTTTCCATGCCAAATTCCGCCTAGCGCCATATCGCGCCCAGCGCCAGTCATCGAGAAAGCGGGAATATAGGGGATTGCAGCTCGCGGCAGCATTAATGCCACCTGCACGCCAATAGCTTTTGGCTTTCCCAAGACTCAGAAAGCAATCGGCTGTAAAAACTGATTTAAAGGGATTTTCTGCCTGCCTATTTTTCAGATGGAAGAAAGCAAGCCGCCGCCACTGTCTGCCCACATCCTCCTGTACAGTAGAAAAGGCGATACACAAGACGCACCGTTGCGCGATATGCCTCCTGCACCCTGGCGCGATCGCATTTCTTGAGATCGAACATCGGTCAAGTATTGGTTTTCTCTGTTGAGAAACTGGGAATACAGCGGATTGCAGTCGCTGATCGTACAACAGCCCTGTGCGGGCAGCATTAATGATGCCTGCACACCAAGAGCTTTTTGGCTTTCCCAAGACTCAGAAAGCAATCCGCTATTGGCGTTAGGCGCGATCGCTTTTTCGCTGTCATTCCCCAGACTATTTGCCAATATCCGTAGGGGCGAATAATCCTTCGCGCCTCGATGCAAAACACACACCGCCGCTTCTTGCTGTTCCTCACCCGCAACAATTTCTCTTTCTTTTATCTCCCCATCAGATTGAGCATTCACTAAAACCGGCTCTTGAACTTCCCCACCTGCAACAATTTCTCTTTCTTCAATCTCCTCTGTAACAGTTTTTTTTTCAACAATATTCTGAGACTTTTTCCCTTTTGCAGACTGAGGAGAAACCCTGGACTTAGGATTAGACAAATCCGAGTCAGTCCCCAGGGTAAGCGCATCTAATTTGGTCTTTTAAAATACAGATTATTTGGTCCAAAGATGAGAGAGCAATATTTTTAC
>NZ_JAUBPR010000161.1:0-12227 GCF_036700845.1 Microcoleus sp. S13_C5 | reverse complement strand
TCAACGGAAAAACTTTGGGGTTCCCACTTTTCACAACTGATAAAAAAATTCCACCCACATCTGCGGAATGTGGGTTTAAAGACTAAATTAGAGATCGCCTGAGACTTTCGTAAGAGGTCTAAAGATATTATCGCGATTGCGATTCTAGCTGTCATTAGGGGTGCCGACGGAGGGGTGGCAATAGAAGCCTATGGTAACGCCAAATATGAAGGGTTAAAAAGCTTTCTAGAATTACCGAATGGAATACCCTCTCATGACACGTTTAGTCTCCTTCTTTGCCCGAATTGAACCGCAGCAGTTTCAACAATGTTTTTTGAGTTGGGTAAATGCCATAGCCGGGGAATTAGAACTAAACGTGATTGCCATTGATGGCAAAACAATGAAACAATCTTATGACCGAAATGATCCGCAAAAAGCGCTACATAGAGTCACTGCCTGGTCTTCATCTCATCAATTGGTTTTAGCACAAAAAAAATCGCTAAAAAATCTAACTAGCTGACAGCAATTCGGGTCTTAATAGAAATATTATAAATTGCCGGAAGCGTAATAATCATAGACGCTAGTTTGATGTAAAAAAGACATAAATTTTCGGATTTAAAGAAGAAAAAAGATTATATTTTAGCTTTAAAATGGAATCAAAAACTCCTCTTTAACGCTGTAAAAAAGTGGTTTTAATTCGCTCAAAAATCAGATTATTTAGGCAGAGAGTACAATCCGGCATGAACAAGTAGAAGGTGGACATCATCGAGTGGAAAAAAGACAAGTCTAAACTGTGCATGTATTCGAGTTACCACCTCTGCATAATCAAGAATTATGGACGGGATTAAAAAAAGTTGTCATGATAGTTAGTGAACGACGATTGTGGAATAAAACCACCACGCTCAGCTCGTTTTTACTTGAGTAGTTTAAGCAGTAATGCTGAAAAAATTGCTGGGGCGATCTGCAGTCATTGGGGCATTGAAAATAGCTTACATTGGACACTCGATGTTACATTCTCCGAAGATGAAAGCCGCATTCGCAAACAGCACTCTCCCGAAAATTTTGCACTTCAATCGGAGGCTACCCATAAATTTACTCAAACAAGAAAAAACTTCTAAACAAAGTCTAAAAATGAAACGGTATCGAGCGGCAATGGACAATAATTATTTAGTTAAAATTTTAAACTCTGCCGGTTAAAGATCGAAATATGACACCTATATAAGAAGGAAAATTATCCGGCTTTAAGAAGTTTAGAAAATCTTAAGGTTCTGATTTTATCTGATCAAGTTGGGTTAAAATTAATATTTCTAAAAAGTTTTTTTAGTTATTTACTAATGCAAAAACTTAGGGTTTTTTTCAAATTAATTTAGATACCCTTACCCGGGTTGTTGAGGGTTTAAATAACAAGCTTAAGTTAATAAAGCGTTCAGCTTATGGGTTGAAAAATTTTGATAATTACAAAAACAGATGTTGGCTTACTTGGTCTTTTAATTGTTAGTTAAGCATACCAAGTAAGGAAGAACCACGTTTTTTAAGTGGCATTATTACTCTCCGGCATTAAAGTTAATGGAAATTTTATGGCTATTTATTAAGTATGAATGGATGGAGATATATGCTTACAAGAGTTGGGGAACTTTTGTTACATCTGTGGAAAAAATCCTGAAATAATTTGGAGAAAACTATATAATTAATTTTGTCTAGCTACTTATCACTCTCGGCGGGCGAGTTTGCAGGCTAGCTTTATAAAGTTTTTATAAAGCTAGCCTAATGAGGAGTTGCTAGGACAGAATAGGCTAAAGACATCAGCTTGAAATTTGAAACCAGGACTTCATGGTCAGTCAAACCCCAGAGGCAGATTTTCGGGTAACGTACTCGGACGAGATTCCCTCAGTTCACATACCCGTGCGCTTGAGCGTACTTGAAGCCGTAAACTTCAAGACAACCTGCCAGCAACTTTTCTCTGGAAGCACCGTTCCCAGCAAAATTGTCCTAGACTTCAGTCAGACGACATTCATAGACAGTAGCGGGATCGGTGCTTTAGTCAGCAATCTGAAATTTGCCAAACAGCGTGGCAGCGACTTGGTGCTCCGAAGCCTCAAGCCGCAGGTGATGGCAGTATTTGCTCTCACCAGCCTAGATCAAGTGCTGACGATCGAGCAGCCGTCTGCAACCTCAACTCCCACAGAGACCAACCCCTCGGACAATCACCTACCGATGACCCACCCCTCAGTGCAATCGTGGGTGAAACGGCTGATAGATATCGTTGGGGCAATCGTCGGTTTGATGATTACAGGAATTTTGTTCGTACCCATAGCAGCAGCCATCACTATCAACGATCCAGGCCCGATATTTTTCGGTCAAACCCGCTGTGGCTGGATGGGCAGACAATTTCGGATTTGGAAATTTAGATCGATGTGTACCAACGCCGAAGCTATGAAAGCCCAAATCCAAAACCAGGCTTCTGGCGCATTTTTCAAAAATGATAACGACCCGCGGATTACCAAAGTCGGGCGCATCTTACGCAAAACCAGCCTCGACGAACTGCCACAGTTTTGGAACGTGCTCAAAGGCGAAATGAGTCTAGTTGGCACTAGACCGCCTACGCCCGACGAAGTTGAGCGCTACGAAGTCCCTCAGTGGCAGCGTTTGGATGTCAAACCCGGGATGACAGGGGAATGGCAAGTCAACGGTCGCTCTCAAGTCCGCGACTTTGAAGATGTCATCCGTTTAGATTTAAAATACCAACAAAATTGGAGCCTGATGTATGACTTGAAACTAATTGTCAAAACTGTAACAGTCCTGTTTAACAAAAATAGTGGCGCTGTGTAGGAACCCTTAACAACCCACCGCTGAACTTTGAGGTGCTGTTGCCGACCGGGGGCGGGAAGTCGAACTCGATACTTAGTCAAGCAGACGATCGCTAGCGATAGCTACGTTAGCATTAAGTGTTAAGATTCACACGCCCAGAAAATGCACAGCTAGTTGCCAGCTCTGCAATCAGAGCATTAATAATTAGCAATTGGCGAGTTCGAGGTCATACTCGAATGCTCCCAGCATGATTTTCGAGGACGAGAAGAACTCACCTGTGTTTAGAAAAGTAGCGACTGCTAACACGGTCGAAGCTTAAATCACTTCCTCGCAAGCTGACTGGGGAATTTTCCCTATTTAAACGCCCTACCGAGGCGGGTTACAGTATCGGAAGTCTCTCATTTGCTGTGCGAGTAAATGGTGCGAAAGGAATGCTCACCTTGAGGCAAAACGGGCTTCTTCAACTCAAGCTTGACTTAACTAATATGTTGCCAAGACCTTGCCCTCCTTTTTCTCTCCCTCCGGCGCTGAGTACAGCGGTGGTGGGGGCCGACCAGGGGGAAGAAAGATGAAAGACAAGCAACCAAAGGCCGAGTGGCACCTGCAGGTTGAAACAGACCTGAATGCTTTAACATCCATTTTGGAATGGTTGGAGAATATCGTTTTGCCCATGATACCAGCGGATTTCTGGTGGCAGTGCCGGCTGATAATCAACGAAGGCTTTACAAACGCTGTCCGCCACGCTCACCTGAACTTGCCCCCCACAACGCCCATAGACATTGAGGTAAAAGTGTTTGCCGATTACTTAGAAATTAGGATTTGGGACAGGGGTCAACCCTTCAACTTAGAAGCAAAGCTGCACTCGATCATGCAAGAGCAGCGCGATCCTTTGGACAGAGAAGGAGAAAGGGGACTGGTGTTCATGTACAAGCTCACAGACGACCTTCGGTATATCCGTACCGACGATCGCCGCAACTGCCTGGTAATGCGAAAAAACATTAGCTGAGGGCGCGATACCCGCCCGGTAAGGGCGGCTTCTTTCGCAAGTAGTGGAAGATCCCCTCGCCCCCTATTGTCCTACCCGGAACCCAACCACATCCTCTGCAATTCTGCGGGTGCACGCTCGATGCACGCGGCTGCAGGACAATTTGCTTCAAAATAAATATTATGCGTATTCTAATTTATTCCTATAACTACTATCCAGAGCCGATCGGCATTGCCCCCCTGATGACAGAACTAGCGCAAGGCCTAGTCAAGCGCGGCCACCAAGTCCGAGTCGTCACAGGAATGCCCAACTATCCCCAGCGCCGGATTTATCCGCAATATGAGGGCAAATTTTACCTCACAGAAGAACACAACGGCGTCACAATTCAGCGCAGCTATCTGCGTGTCAACGGCCCCCACCCCAGCCTCCTAGACCGACTTGTGCTAGACGGCAGTTTTGTCGTCTCCAGCGCCGTCCAAGCCTTCAGAGGCTGGCGTCCCGACGTGATTTTCTCGACCATGCCCCCTTTACCGATTTGCGTCCCAGTCGCCTTTTATGGCTGGATTCGCGCTTGCCCGATCGTCCTCAACGTTCAGGATATCGTGTCAGAAGCAGCCGTGCGCGTCGGCTTGGTCAAAAAAAACGGACTGCTAGTTCGCATTGCTGACGCTTTGGAAAAATTGGCCTACAGCACAGCCAGCCAAGTCAGCGTCATCGACAGCGGTTTTATCAAAAAATTGCACTCTCAGGGAGTACCCCCGGAAAAAATAGTTTGCGTTCCCAATTGGGTTGATGTCAATTTTATTCGCCCCTTACCCAAGGAAAGTAACTCATTTCGAGAAACTCACAAACTCAAGGGAAAATTTGTCGTTCTCTATGCAGGCAATATTGCCCTCACTCAAGGCTTGCAAACAGTTGTTCAAGCAGCGGCTCGTTTGAAACACCTAACCGAAATCGCTTTTGTAATTGTGGGGGAATCAACAGCCTTGGCGCGCTTGCAACAAGATTGCGAAACTTACAAAGCTAATAATGTAATGTTGCTACCATTTGAACCGCGAGAAAAATTGCCAGAATTGTTAGCTGCTGCTGATGTTAGTTTAGTAGTACAAAAGCGCCGCGTTACTAACTTCAATATGCCTTCAAAAATTCAAGTAATTCTCGCCAGCGGTCGGGCAATTTTGGCTTCGGTTCCCGAAACTGGTACGGCTCAGAAAGCAGTGCAGCAAAGCGGTGGCGGGGTGGTGGTAGCGCCGGAAGATCCGCAGGCTTTGGCTGAGGCTGTTGAGGATTTGTACTTGCACCCTGCTAAGGTGGATGCGTTGGGCGAGCAAGGCAGAAATTATGCTGTGGAGAATTACGGATTTGAGGAAGCTTTGAATCATTATGAAGCTTTATTTGCGGCGGTGGCAGCGAGTCATTCTGAGAAAATATTGGAGCCTTTGCCGAAATAATCTGATAATTAGGATAGTGAACATAGAGAGCGAGATACCTGGTCCTAATTCAACTTGACTGTAAGCAGGCTATAAATCTTAATGAAGCTAATACTTGTGGCAAATACGTTTTAATTAGCAAACAGTTGCCATTTGAATATTTTTATCAAAGTGTTACTATGAACCCGAATAAATCTAGCCTGAGTATTGGTTTGTTAGACAATTGCTATCATTCTCTCAAACGTGGCTATGAATTGTGGAATATTGTCAGGGAAAGAAACGACAGAAAGGAAAGAAACGCAGACGATGGTTGGCTTCTCAAGGAGTCTATTATTTGGGTTCATCATGGTATAGAATTAGCTTTTAAAAAAATGCTGGCTCAAGTTAATGAGTGTTTTATATTTGAAAAATTAGACGATGAAAAATTTTGGAGAGCATTAGGAAAGTATAAGAAAGACAATAAAGATTATATAGATGTAGAAGGAACGAATAATATAAGCATTATTCATTTATTCAATGAAGACGTTGATTCTAAATCTATAAGTTTTACTCAAGCATTAACACGAGCAGTGTTAATGTTAGATATAGAGGAGCTGTCTGATAAACCCAACAAAACGGATTTCAGAAAAAGTATTGACCGTTTGACTAACTATCGAAATAGAT
Source organism: Microcoleus sp. S13_C5 (assembly GCF_036700845.1). Taxonomy (NCBI): domain Bacteria; kingdom Bacillati; phylum Cyanobacteriota; class Cyanophyceae; order Oscillatoriales; family Microcoleaceae; genus Microcoleus; species Microcoleus sp. S13_C5. The sequence continues at coordinate 6,362 of NZ_JAUBPR010000161.1, read as the reverse complement.
TAATACATTTTTCTTTGGATTTAAATATTGATGAAGTAACTGTGTTATTGGGTGAACTTTTAGAACCTTTACTTACGCTGTTAAAAACTCACATCAAAGATAGTAATTTTAGAGATAATTACCTTCCCAAAATTAGGGATACAGCAAAAGGTGTTCAAGAACTTGCCAAAACGAAAACTGAAAAAAATCAAGAAAGAATAATAAATATAATGAACGCCTTTAAAGGAAAAGAGGTTCCCGGTCACATATTTAATCAAGAAGATGACCAATTTAGGTTGCCGACTTTTTCTAAAGTCAAGAAAACCCAAAATATTGCGGTTGACATTATTGGTCATATTTCCGGAGATGAAATATGGTTGGTACAGATTAAAATAGGAAGTCTATTTTTTATGGGCGACCTACCGTATATCAAAACAGAAAAATATGGTAAATGTATAACAAAATGGTTAGTTTTTCTGACCCCTGTTGATTCATCAAAAATCGAAAGGCTAAAGGAATCGGGATTGCTTGTATCATCATTAAAGGAAATTGAAGAACTAGAAAAAGAGCTAAATATTAATGGCAAAACAAAAGAAGACCCAAATCAATAAACCCATCACCAGCGATCAACGCCTCGGCAGCATGATTAAGTCTGCGCGTGACCTCATCTGACCCTTGAAGGGTAAAAGCGCGACGATCCGGGTTTTTTGCGATCGCATCCTGTGTGGCGATCGCCCATTACCAGTAACAAATTAAGCGATCGCCTCAGTTGTGAGTAAGCCCAATTGAGAATATAACCAGCTAGTCCGCCAGCAATGCCCAGAAATAGCGAAGCTGTCACCAGCCGCTTTCGTAGCACTTCAATCCCTTACCTGTTTCTTACAAAAATGATCTACAAAACCCATCAAATTTCTCTGAATTTTCCTCTTTCAATTCATACAAAACAACAGCTAGCTTTGTAGGAATGGGAACCTCATAATGTGCAACATATTCTTTTGAAAGCTCTTGTTTCGATCTTTCATAGTATTGTTTTAAGGATACATTCATAGCCTCATCTGTAGGATTCTGATGTTTTTGAAAAATTACTTTCCTTATTAAATCCAGGTCAAACCCCCTCTTTTTCCAGTCTTTAATATGACTGTCATAAAAGTTATTATCCATATTTTCAGCTTCATCAACTATCTCTTTGAGCCAAGTTTTCTGATCTTTCATGATTTTTGTCCTCGGGAACTATAGTCTGTCATCAGTTGCCATTTAAAGTGTTTCACTATTGATGGGCTTTCATGTATTCTCTCAGTAAGGTGTTGATCTGGGTTTGATAACCACGACCTTGAGATTTAAACCACTCCAAAACATCACTGTCTATGCGTAAGGTAACTTGAGCTTTAGTCTTAGGGTTGGGCAAGCCTCGCTGAACTACGGCTTTAGCAAACATTTCAGGCGTAATTTCAGGGCAATCAGAGAAATCAATATCTTCATCAGTCATGGCATCTAGGCGTTGCCAGTCAGTTTGAGATTTGCTCGAAGTAAATTCGTTGTTCATATTTAGTTGCTTTTCTAGCAGAAATAATCCGGGTACATTCCTCTCGTTCTGTATGGACGATAGCGACTACTCGCCCTTGCAACAAACCAAAAGTCACAAACCTTTGCTCTCCATAACTGAATCGTTCGTCCTCAACTGTTACGATTTCTCCATCAAAAACTAATGGAACGTCGATAAAGTCAATTCCATGTTTGCTAAGGTTGGTAAGACGTTTAGTCTCATCCCACTCAAATTCCATACCTTGATTGTCACTAGATATTGTAACTACAATTTGTAGTTACAGCCACTTACTTTAACACATCTTTCCCTTCGTCCCCTTCACCCCTCCCCATCCCAGATGTCACCGCACCCCTGTCAGACGACACCGCAGCCGATCGAAACAAAACGCTAAAATAAAAATAGTAGATCGCACAATTTCGGAGTTAATATTTGACACTTGCACCCGCGCGCGAAATCGTCCTAGCTTGGCTCTCTGAGCGCGTTCCTGCTGCTCGCATCAAACATATTCTGGGAGTCGAACAGGTAGCAGGTGACTTGGCTCGCCATTACGGCCTCGACGAAGCAAAAGCCCGATCGGCAGGTTTGTTGCACGATTTGGCAAAATACTTCAAACCTCACCTGCTGCTGCAAATGGCCCAGAAGGAAGGTTTAGAGTTAGACTCAGTGTTGGAAGCACATCCGCATTTGCTGCACGCAGACGCAAGCGCGATCGTCGCTAGAGACGAATTCGGGGTGGTCGATCGAGAAATTTTGGACGCAATCGCCAATCACACCCTCGGCCGACCAAACATGAGCCAGCTCAGTTGTACCGTATTCATAGCAGATACCATAGAGCCGAGCCGCGGCAACACACCCCAACTAGAAGCACTGCGCGAGGCAAGCTTGCAAAATCTTTATGCAGCCGTGTGGCAAACTAGCGATTATTCTCTTAAATATTTGCTAGAAACTCGCTGCTACATCCACCCCCGCACCGTACTTACCCGCAATTGGGCGCTGCTTATGGCTCGATCGCCGGAAACAGGAAATTCGACAGAAAAGTCGATCGAACAAATCACAAGTTAAAAGTAAAATTTATCAGCAATCCTGTCCTTACTTTTGGCTTCAACCTAACTCCTATTTCCCGTCTCAAACTGTCAACAACCGATCGCGAATAGCGCACCGATTTCCCCTTACCCTATCAATTAGGAAATTAAACACTTAATGTCAGATCTAACTCAACTCGAATACTCCAGGGCCCAGTCTACAGCAACGGACAGCACCTCCTCAGACGAAGCTCGCGGCCTGATTATGACCGTTGCCCAAGCAGCCGATGACCGCAAAGCAGTAGATATTGTATTGCTCCGGGTGGCAGAAGTATGCTATTTGGCAGACTACTTTGCGATCATCACCGGATTTTCCAACGTGCAGGTACGAGCCATCTCCCAAGCAATAGCAGACCAAGTAGAAGAAGAGTGGCAACGCTTGCCACTTCGTACACAAGGCCTATCAGACGCTAGTTGGGTCGTCATGGACTACGGCGACGCGATTATTCACATTTTGAAGCCTCAAGAGCGGGAGTTCTACAATTTAGAAGCGTTCTGGGGACACGCCGAACGCATTGACTTTTCCCCCACGCCGTGAGGATGGCTAATGTGAAAAACGTTTCTGCTTCTATTTGTCCCGTTCCGCAAGAACAGCGACCGATCAATGAATACCAAGAACTTAAAGAATCCTGGTTTTTTAGCTGGGTAACACTCAATTGGCCCGGATACCTGGCAAAACTAGCTTGGGTGTGGGCTTGGAGTTGCTTGGTATCGGTGCCGATAGCTGCTTCTAGCTTTGCTCCAAGCAAGTATCCAGCTCAGTTTGTCCTCAGCGGTGCCGCAGGTGCCAGTTTTATTCTAGGATTAGCTTTGCTGCGACTCTACTTGGGTTGGTTCTACGTGCGATCGCGCCTTTCAAATCCCACGGTCGTCTACGAAGAGTCTGGCTGGTACGATTGTCAATCTTGGCCTAAAACTCCCGAAGTTTTGCTTCAAGACCAGTTGATTGTCAACTACCAACTAGAACCAATTCTCAGGCGTCTGCGGCAGACATTTTATGGTTTGACAGTATTGCTGGTTGCCGGGGGACTAACTTGGAGTTGTTTGTAATCGTGAATGGAAGGGAGTTTTGAGTTTTGAGATTGCCGCGCACAGCCAACAGGGCAGACGGGGTGCATGAGTCAGAAACGATCGCAGAAAGATTAACTTTATAACTCGTAACTGGCAGCTCGCAACTCATAACTTCCACCAGCCCCAATCTAAAATCTAAAATCTAAAATCTAAAATTGATATGACAAGGGGAAAACGAACCCAAGCTCCCGAACTGGAAGTCACACTGCTGCGCGAAGGTATTGTGGAATCGAGGCACCGCGCCCAGGCCGCTGTCTGCGACAACCGCGGGCGCGTTCTGTCCGTTGCTGGTAACTCGGAAACGGCTTCATTTGTCCGTTCTTCACTCAAGCCTTTTCAAGCTTTGGCGGTGACGGCTACTGGGACTTTAGAACGCTACGAATTGACCGATCGAGATTTAGCGATTATTTGCAGTTCCCATCAAGGTACGATCGAGCAATCGCGCCAGGTATTTAACGTCCTGTGGCGCTGCGACATTGACCCTTCTAAACTTCAATGCCCCATTCCCGAAGGCAAAAAGAGCGCCCTGCAATACAACTGTTCCGGCAAACACGCCGGTATGCTGGCTGTCTGCCAGCAACTGCACTGGCCTCTGGACACTTATTTACGCCGCAAACATCCTGTCCAGCAGCTTATTTTGGGCAAAGTGGCTGACTTGCTGGCAATGCCTGCCGAAGAGTTTATCAGCGCTCGCGACGACTGTGGCGCTCCTACCTATCTGTTGCAGTTGGGGCAAATGGCGTCTTTGTACGCTCAGTTAGCCTCCGGCCACAATGTGGATATGGAACGGATTGTCCGCGCTATGACTCATCACCCGATGATGGTTGCCGGTGAGGGCAAATTTGACACGGAACTGATGCGCTTGACTCAAGGGGAATTGGTGAGCAAGTCCGGCGCCGAAGGGGTGCAGTGCATTGGCCGCGTTGGCGAAGGCATGGGCTTGGCAATTAAGGTGACGGATGGGGGAAAGCGCGCTCAATTTGCTGTGGCGATTCACTTGCTCAAGCAGTTGGGGTGGATTACTCCGACGATCGCCGAAACTCTTTCGGAAACTTACCTGACTCTCAGCGAGTTCAAGCGCTTGGAGGTAATCGGGGAAGTTTCGATGCTTTAGGGCGATCGAGACTCTGATCCGATTTCAGCAACCCCTCCGACAATCTAAAAAGTTTTTTTGATGGAGGGGTTGCAATTTTCAGAAAGATATGTTTATATTAGTAAAGAGACAAAAAGCGACGCGGGATAGAGCAGCCTGGTAGCTCGTCGGGCTCATAACCCGAAGGTCAGTGGTTCAAATCCACTTCCCGCCACCAACTTAAACAAGACAAGCCCCGGCAACCTAAAAGTTGCTGGGGTTTGTTTTATACCGTCTGTTTGATGGCGTCTGCGATCGCCTCTTCGACAGATTGAGATCGTTTCCGGTTGCACGAGCGCCATGATATAGAGGACACGGCACTGCCGTCTCGAAAGCTGTGGGTAATATTAATTCCAATGCTGCCAGATTTGATATGAAAGCAGTTTATTTTAGGCTGCAACAAAAAAGAGGACACAGCACTGCTGTGTCCCTACTGTATATTTGTATTTTTCTAATTGGGACAAAATAAGACTCACCCTCAACCTAAACACTCAACCCTATACTTTCCGACGACCGTTTGTGCAAACTTTATTTGTCAAAAAATAGCAATCCGATATCCATATTTTTTAACTCAGGATTTTAAATTGCTAAGTCGGCTGAGCTTCCAACCAATCAAAAATCAGGTTTAACTGTTCGAGTGTCACTAACCCGTACTGCCACAGAACCATTGGCAGTTCGCTGGCATCTTGTTCACCGTGTCGGAGAGCAACGGCGATCGCCGAATTCGATATCGCCAACTCCCCCCGCAAATAATCGATCAGTTGAGCCTTTCTCATCACCTTCACCGCCAGTTTTATGCGCTATTGTAAAGATATGTAGCTAATCAGTTTGTATCGGAAGTTTAAGTGGTCTAATTCTAGATTCACAATAGAGAACCAGGTGTGATGGAAACCGCACAAAACTTGTGATAAAACTCAGATAAAAAAGCGATCGCAGTCACAAGAAGTGCGAAAATCAAAAATAGGGTTCCGCGATCGCTCGTTTGCTTCAAATGAATTCATTTAAAATTGCTAAAGTCCTAGCTGAAGCTGAACTCCCGCTTCTGTACCGCTGTCGGTTTGTTTTGGAGGTAAAGGATTTCCTTGACGCTGGGCGTCCGAAGGAGTAGTAATAAATTCCAAGGGGCCATCGATTTTGAGGCGAAATGTGTCGCCCAAGCTGCTTTCCCTTCTAGCAGAATTAGCCGCCGCTTCTGATTCACCAATCAAGTTTTGGTAGTCCGAGTCTAAGGTTCTGTCCTCGACAGTCCTCAACGAGTCCCCAGATAAAGTCGTTTCCGAATATTGGGGCGCTGGTTGCACTCTTTGTTGGGCGAGAACCGCCGGGGTCAAACCGATAAAAATTGAGCTCAGTCCGAGAGCAGTGCCAAGAGTAGCAATAACTGCGTTCATCATCCATGCCTCCGCTACTTGCATCCTACTATGCTTATTTTACCTAGCCGGAATTAAGTTGCACTCTATCCAAAGTAGCTGCTTGTGCAATACTCCGGACAGTTTTTAAGCAGCCAAAGTACCATAAGACAAGACTGAAGGAAGGTTAGGGTGATTTAAAATCA
>NZ_JAUBPR010000160.1:0-12272 GCF_036700845.1 Microcoleus sp. S13_C5 | reverse complement strand
GACCTATTCTACCTGTTTATCTTGCACTTTACTCTCGAGCGCGCGATCGCGTAACCCAGGCTAAGTAACACGCGATCAATATATTCAGCAAACCCTAAATACTTTGTTGAAAATAAATTAAAAGTCTTCTTCCTTGTTTCTTCTTTCCTCAATATTCATCCCTTAAATCCGTTCCCTCCGTTAAATCTCGTGCACTGCTCGTTGCCAAAATGCTTTCTTCTCAAAACTCGTATTCAACTTCTCCGGCAACAATCCTATCTGTCACCAATATTCTGTACAGTTCCAGTTCTTCAACACTAACTTTTCCGTCAGCCAACATCGCTCTCTTGATGTCTTCCATTTCTTGATTAGATATCTTGCCGTCAGCAACAGCTCGCTCGATTTGGACTTGGAGCTTTTCTAGTTGCCGAGTTTCTTCCTGGGTAGGTTGTTTAGCACTCGATCGCGAAACTAACATAGTTGCTTTCTCCTAGAGATTGACCTCTACTCTGTACTAAGCCGCAACAGCAGATATTGTCAACTCAAAGATGCAAAAATTGACAAATAAATGTAACAAAACTACATTTACTTGTCAATAGGATAAGCTGCAAAATAATTTAACAAAATTACATTTGTTTGTCAATAATATCCGGTTCGCTAGGCGCACTCTACAGGCATTGTTTGTCAACAAAATAAGGTGCGGAATGCCTAGCCTACAGACTGACTGGCCTACTGAACTAATTCTCGAATCCGCGCAGCCGTCAACTCCTCGACATTCCTGAAAACCGCTGCTGCACCAGCAGTTTTCAGCGCATCAGCATAAGCATCGCAGCGCACAGCATCATCCAAAACATGAGGTGGCAAAATTCCAGCCCCCAGCCAAACCCGATTTGGTTGCACTTCCCGCGCCTTCACAACCGTGTAAATATCGGCAACAGTATCTCCCGCGTAAATCACGGGCAAATTTTTTTCTAAATGGTGCAGGTTTTCCAACTGTTCAATTGCGGAGAAAAGTCCAGCCGGATCGGGTTTTCCCGGTGCATCTTCCATCGCCACCAACACGGGGGAATTTAAACTCAGTTTCCCTGACAAAACATAAGCAGCTTCGTCCCGCATCGCCCCGCTAAAAAAGCCCCAAACAATGCCCCCAACTGTTAAATTTTCCAGATAAGCGGGACTTAACAGCAGCGGTTCGTCGCAAATGTAACCAGTCCAATTTTTATCATCAGGCCCGCGATAGCGACTTTGGAAGAAAGCCACTAATTCGTCATAGTTGAGAGCGAGTTGGTTTCTCGATCGCCCAATCCCCTCAAAATAACGGCCAACTAACTCAAAAGATGCCTGCCAGTCATTATTCCACACTCCCTCAGACTTCAGAGAGTCGATATCGAGAGAATTTGGGCGAAAAGCACCCGCCGTGAAATGCTCCACCGCATCCGCGATCGCCCGCCGATAAGAACCGGACACATCCCGCACCACACCGTCAATGTCGAAGACTACAATAACTCTGTTCACAACTTAACCATCCTTGTACCTAGGGCGGGTGAGAACCCAAATTTTATCTGTTCCCAGCCCCTGAGTGGCGCTAAAACCAGCCGCGCCACAAAACTTTTCATGGCCGATGACCAATTATCGAACAGAGTGTGCTACGCTTAGCGATTGTAGAAATTTTTAACAAGTTCGATCGGAACCCTGGAGGTTTGCTTGTCCAAGTTCATCTTAAAAGTTCTCTGGCTAGAAGAGAATGTTGCCCTCGCCGTTGACCAAGTTGTCGGCAAAGGAACTAGCCCGCTGACATCCTACTTTTTCTGGCCTCGCAAAGATGCCTGGGAAGACCTCAAAAACGAACTCGAAGCCAAACACTGGATTGCTGATAACGATCGCGTCGAAATCCTCAACCAAGCGACAGAAGTAATCAACTACTGGCAAGAAGAAGGCAGACGGCGCCCGATGACTGAAGCTCAGTCAAGATTCCCCCAAGTGACTTTTACCGGCAGCAACTAAGCCCAGCTTTAATTTGCTACCCATATACATTGCCTGTTATGGCTGACGAGGGGAAGGAGAGAGGGGAGAAGGCGAGAGGATTTGACGCTTTTTCCACCTCGCCGTGAAACATACAATTTAACTGCGCTACAGCTTATATTGATACTAACTCCGATTTTGGGACCTACTCGGGTTTTGGGCTTGGTCGATTTGAGATTTGAGATTTATCCAAAATAAAGCTCTCAAATCTAATTTGATAGAGTCTAAAAAGACTAAGCAACCAAACCAAATAAATCTAAAATCGGCTTTTTTATACTCTTGAATTGTACAGTCAGCTCTCAACAGCCTTCCCTCTGACTAATGACTAATGACTGATAACTAATGACTTCTTCGCGGAATCTATGGGCGCCGAAAGTACAATCAACCAGACCGAACAGCTACCGCTGGTAGTAAATCCCGACATTCTCCAGCAAGCTATCCTGTACAAAATTAATACTCGCATAAACGCTCGCGGAGAATTAATTTTTCCCTGCGTACCGGGAATGCTAAGCCACTATCTCAAGTCGATAGAAAAGCTATTTAGCACTCTCGACAGACCCCTGCCCGAAGACCGCAGAGACGAACTCAGCAAGCTTTTAGCCACCAAGTTAGAACAAGGCTACCGCACCTCCACAGCATCGATGTTGATTCTGCAATACGAGTCAGTGCAGCCGCCGCAAACCGGTTTAGCTTGCAAAGTGATTGTTACTACCTCAAGTGTTGGAGAACAGTACAAAAGCTGGGTAGACACCAGAGAACCTCCGCTTTTCGGTTCTCATCCAGACGCAAAATTGATGACAACGGCTGCTAAATTGGGCACACCCGATCGAGTGCGGATTTTAGACGTGGGGGCTGGTACCGGCCGCAATACCTTGCCGCTGGCAAGATTGGGCTATTCTGTGGATGCGATCGAACTAGCTCCAGCTTTTGCAGAACAATTGAAAGCAGCAGTAACAGCCGAAAACCTTCCCGTGACAGTGACGGAAGGCGATGTGCTCGATCCCTTAATGCGGATGAAACCTGCCCGCTACCAGTTGGCAGTTGCCGCCGAAGTCATTTCACATTTTCGAGACAGCGATCAAGTACGGCTTTTCCTCGCTAAAATGTGTGATTCCCTGTGTCCAGGAGGTCTTTTACTGTTCAGCACGTTTTTAACCGTCGGCGACTACCAGCCGGATGCCCTCGTGCGACAAGTTGCCCAACTATCCTGGTCTACTTTATTTACCCCCCAAGAACTCGCCACCGCAATGGAAGGGTTGCCCTTAGTGCAAATATCCGACGAATTGGTGTTTGAGTACGAACGCCACCACCTGCCGGAAGGAGCCTGGCCACCGACGCCCTGGTTTCCCAGTTGGGCCACCGGTCGAGATGTCTTCCCGATGGCAAACGCACGCCCCCCAATGGAATTGCGCTGGATTTTGTGTCGCCGAAGTTAAAAATATTTGTCATTTCTAGGCGGACACAGCAATTACAACTGTTAACAGGCAGTAACAGTTTCCTCAGATATTTTTTTTTCAACAGCTTAAATCCGGCTCGCTGTTAATATTGTCCAGCCTGGACAGAAAAATTTACAAAAATATATATTAAAATGTAAAGAGAGCGAAGTTCGATCGCCCCTGGGTGACAAACCCAGTGTCTGATTAGATCCAACGCTTGCCAACCTTTTATTTCTTGCGAAAAATTGGGCTGCTAATGGCAATCGGGCTTGCAGAAAATTCGATCGCCATTTTGATGGGTGCAACTAGAGTTAAGATGAATTCAACAAACCTATTCCTCTTGATAGATGACTTTTTAGGGAATAGGATTACCCAATAGATTAGCTCGCTAGTCAGCGATGCTGCTGAGAAACAAATATGCTTTTAACACGTCCACTACAAGCGTTTGGAGCAATCTTCGGGCACAAACCTTCCACAAATAGATCATCCATCGACCAAAAAACCCGTGAAAATTATTGGGAGGGAAATATTGAGTCCGCTGTAAACGAACAAATTGACTGGTACATCCAAGTGGAAATGCTAATGAGTAACGCTAAATCTTCCTGCACCAATGAAGAGATTACTGCTTGGCTGCGGGGATTGCTGACAATTGCTTGGGCAGACGGCAACTTTGACGAAGAAGAGCAAAAAATGATTGCAAATCTAACTCAGGATGAACTACACCCGGTATCTTTTGAGGAGGGTTTTGAACCTATTTCCCCAGAGGAATTAGCCGCTGTGTTAGGGAAAGACACCGCTAAAGGCGAGGATTTTTTGAGGACAGCAGTCATGGTAGCTTTGGCAGACGGTACCTACTCGCTCAGCGAAGACGAGGTAATCTCTAAGTTTTGCACAGCTTTGGGGCACAATGTAGAGGCGATCGAAGCTCTGCGACACACCATCGAAGACAGCAAGTGCGATCCGCAGGGGCCCAGCAGCCAAATAGTCTTTGATGCGATTGTCCCCCCCGTAGTCGGAACACCGCTTTCATCTCGGCTACCTAAACCTCACCACAAAAATGTCCTGCAACCGGTAAAAGACTGGCTCGACGGCTGGGAAATTCACGACCCAAAATTGGCACACTTTGTCTGTAAAATTATTCCGCCCCAGTGTCCGTTTGAGCGAGATGTCGTGTTATTTGGTCGCAAAATCGTCCATATTCCGGCGATGTGCCAGATTAACCCGCTTTACGAACAGTTAGTCGGGATGCGCTTTCGAGCTCTCTGCTATTTGGCAGATGAATGTAAGGAAGATGTATCGTCCTATTGTTAAAAGGAATGGGTAATTGCTAATTGGTAATTCATTCCGGGGCGCATAACCTCTATCTGTAGGATGCGCCCATAAGCACATTACCGCTATAATTAGCACGTTAAATCAGTATTTGCTGAAGTCCTGTAATTAGAAATTGCTAATTTTAAGTAGATTATTTGCGATGATGTAGAAACCTATTATTGGCAATAAAAAATAGTTTGACACCTATTCGCACCTGAGAAAAACCCAGTTTATTCTGTTTTCGTGCGTGATTCCTGCTAATAGCAAATCTGCTTTTATAATACTAATTCAACAAAAGTCTTGGTACAATCCTCAACTTATTATAGAGATTATTAAAAGATTTAGGAGCCGGACACGGCAGTGCCGTTTCCCTACAGATGCTCGCGTACAATCTCTCGCTCTGCACTACTTTTCAGAATTGGTATAATTATATTTTTCCGGCAACTGTAAATCGCCACTAAACTTGGCTTTAGTCCGCCTCGGCGGACTAAAGGAAAAGGGCAATATGGTACTTGCATCTGGTATAATAATAACTAATGACTATTGACACTCACTATTGACTACTGACTAAATTATGCAATTTATCGATCGAGCAGATATTCAAGTCGCAGCCGGCAAAGGTGGCGACGGTATGGTAGCTTTTCGCAGAGAAAAGTATGTACCGGCTGGCGGGCCGAGCGGCGGCACCGGCGGGCGGGGCGGTTCTGTGTTTATGGTAGCCGTGGAAAGCCTGCAAACGCTGCTGGATTTTCAGTACAACCGGATTTTTAAAGCCGAAGACGGGAAGCGTGGCGCGCCGAAGAATATGACTGGGGCTTCTGGGGACGATCGCACGATCGAAGTTCCGTGCGGTACAGTTGTTTACGACGCGGAAACTCAGGCAATCTTAGCAGATTTAGTAACGCCCGGACAGACTTTTTGCGTTGCCCAAGGCGGCAAAGGCGGTTTGGGGAATAAGTGTTTTCTGACCAATTCTAACCGCGCTCCAGATTATGCGATGCCGGGAAAAGAAGGAGAACACAAATTTTTGCGTTTGGAATTGAAGCTATTAGCTGAAGTGGGAATTCTCGGGATGCCGAATGCTGGCAAATCCACCTTAATTTCTGCTTTGTCTGCAGCTCGCCCCAAGATAGCAGATTATCCGTTTACAACTTTAGTCCCGAATTTGGGTGTAGTCAGAAAACCGACTGGAGACGGTACGGTGTTTGCAGACATTCCGGGATTGATTGAGGGAGCGCACGAAGGTGCTGGTTTGGGTTACGAGTTTTTGCGGCACATTGAGCGGACTCGGTTGTTGCTGCATTTGATTGATATTACCGATGAAGATCCGATCGCCAATTATGTCACAATTCAGGAAGAATTGAAGGCTTACAGGCGTGGTTTAGCCAATAAACCGCAGATTTTGGCTTTTAATAAAGTAGATGCGATCGATCTCGAAAGCGAAGAAATCGGTAATTTAATCAGCCGACTTAAAGAAATTAGCGGCGCTCCTGTTTTGTTGATTTCCGCCGTTAGTAGACTTGGATTGGATGAATTGATGCAGCAAGTTTGGCAAAAACTCGACGAGATGAACGAGAAAGAGGCGGCGGAACTCGAAGCCGTCGCGAGTGTTTAATCGCTTTCTGCTTCCTGAAATTTCCGTGAATGGGTAAGTGTTTTTTTGAGGGGGTCAAATCTTTCGGCTGTATGGCTTGTGCGGCAAGGGTTTGAGCCTCTCTGCTGAAAAAATAGGTTCACGGAAACGATGAAAGTATTGCTGTGTATAGCTTTGAGGGTTGTTGAAAATTTTGCCTCTTGACAGGTCGGTGCCTGAAATGATATTTTTTTTTGGATGCTTAAGAGAACAGTACCTTGAAAACTAAATACTGTAATGCTTTTGGCACGGGCACCCGAAATCAACCTAAACCCCTATCAGGGATTGAAACTTGGCCGCTTTCAGCCGACCATTTGCCTGATTTATTTTTGGACCCGAATCAACCTAAACCCCTATCAGGGATTGAAACAATGCCAAAAGTGGAAGATGTGGAGACGCCCTACAGCCCGAATCAACCTAAACCCCTATCTATCAGGGATTGAAACTGGGGAGACAGGGTGTGGCGGAAGTGCGACAAGGGCCCGAATCAACCTAAATCCCTATCAGGGATTGAAACACCATGAACCCCATCGGGGCCAGCGCCACCCCAAAAGGCCGGAATCAACCTAAATCCCTACCAGGGATTGAAACCGCTTCATGTCCCGGTTGTAATCCCGATGTACTTTGCCGGAATAAACCTAAACCCCTATCAGGGATTGAAACGACAAGATGATCGCGAGCTGGGGAGAAGAGGGGGGCAAACCGCCGGAATAAACCTAAACCCCTATCAGGGATTGAAACAAAGTGAGTCAAAGTGCGATCGCCCCTTCGGTCAAAGCCGGAATAAACCTAAACTCCTATCAGGGATTGAAACATGGATAAACATTTGAGTCGTGGACGCATCAACACCAAGAAACCTGGTTTTTTACCATTTCTGGGGCTGTAACAAAGTATTTCGTGAAAAACCCGGTTTCTGAGCACCGATTAGTAAGTCTTAAGTCTTGTTAAATTGGGTTTGAGTCGCGAATTTGCCCGTTGTAATCGACTCTCACCCTCCCATCTTGGGAAACCGTAACAACCGTTTCTACAGTAAAGACAGACGAACCAGGCTTGGAACCCTTAAAAGTAAAAGTCCAAGTTCCATCGCCATTGTCAACGAACGGCGATTCCTTAGAAGTACCGTGCATAGAAGCTTCAGCTCGATAGTTGCCTAAACCCCCATTAGCAATTTCTGCTGCTTGACGGGCTAAGTTTTTTGCTCGATTGAGTTCGATATTATTGTTAATCACTGTCACGCCATCGGTCTGATATTCAGGAGCAGGATTAGCGTTACTCAAGGGGGGGGAGACTCCAACGGCTAAAGTTGAAAGCGCTACCAGACAAGCAAGTCGAATGTTTAGTTTCATAATACAAACTGATTTATAGTTTGATAAAGTCTACAACACTTGCCCGAAAAAACCCGGTTAAATTTTCAATTTTTAATTTTCACTTGTGAATCTGCTGGCGTTTCCCCACCGTACAAATAGCGGTAACTCATCCGAGAAATCTCCCGAATCAATGTTTGAGCTGGCTTCTCGGTTTCCGGCGTATGCTTCACCATCACCGCCACCAAATAACGCTTACCGTTCGGCAAATCCACCATCCCCGCATCCGCTAGCATTGTATCAATGTTGCCGGTTTTGTGAGCAATAACTGAACCTTCGCCTAAACCTTTCGGCAGCAAAGAATCGTTTTTAGTTTGGCGCATGATTTGCAAAATGCGATCGCGCGATTTCACCGATACCAAATTCCCCCGATCGACCTGGGCTATGATATTAATCAAATCCTTCGGACTGGTAGTATTAGTTCCCTCCAAATCTGGCAATTTATTACGCAGAACCGTCGTACTCAAACCCCAATTTGCAAAATGCTGATTCAAAACCTCAGCACCTCCCAACAACTCAATCATCATATTGGTCGCCGTATTGTCGCTGACAACAATCATCTTTTGGGCAACTTCCAAAGCCGAATACTTCGTACCCGGAGAGTCGTCTTGCATCTCCCCAGAACCGCCGACAATATGTTCTGGCTTCAGCGTCAACATCTGATCTAACTGCACTTTCCCCTCATCTACTGCTTGGAAAAAAGCTACTAAAATTGGCAGTTTAATTGTGCTAGCTGAAGCAAAAGCAGTATCGCCATTAAAGTTTAGGTAGCTTCCAGTATCTAAATCAACTAGAAATATTCCGGCTGTCAAACTAGGATTTTCTGTTGCTAAAACCTGAACTTGGGTTTTCAAAGCTCCTAATTCTTGATTCAGTTGCAGCACTTCTGGGGTTGCGGATGCCGCAGATGCGCTATCGGCTGGGTTTTTCTGCCCTGTGCTGGTTTGTTCTTCTGCCGCTACAGTGGATGCTCGACTCACAGCATTTACCACCGACAGCAGCGTACCGCAAATCACCGCTATGCCAACTCCCAAAATCAGCAAGCGAGTAGCGTACACCAACGGCGGCACGCTCCGAGGTGCAGAGCGTTTACCCGGTCTCTGACTCGCTTTTGGGCGCGGTTTAGGCACGGGGGGTTTTTTGGCATCTGCAGGGATTACCGTGTCTGGAATGCGAACTGGGGGCGAACTGGGACGACTTCCACGGGTGGTAGGGGGAGTGGCAGTTGGGAGCTGGCTGTTGGGATTGCTGGCGATCGAACTCACATTTTCCCGCTCCCGATTCGGGTCCGGAAACTCGAACATATCGACAGCAGCGAGACCTTTTTTGCGCGGTTGGCGAGTCTTCGACTGCGGAGTTTTGCTGGTTCTGGGTTTTCTGGGGTTAACTGCCGATCGGGGATCGGATAAAAAGTCTTGTGTAGTAAATTCTTCCGAAGATGTGGGAGAATTGGCTCCAATTCTGCTGCCGCGACCCTCTTGCAGTGGCAAAGTCGCAGGTTCGGGCGATCGAACTTCTGGGTTGCCGTTTTGCGGTTGGGGAGGGCGGCGGCGGCCCGAGTTGCCAGATTGACTTGCTTTGCCGGACTTAGGCTGCTTTGACCCGGAGTTGGGAGAGGATATCGACGAGGATATCACCGATAGTATCGATCCTTTGGGAAACCGCTCTGCCACGTCTTACTCCTTCATCACTAATGTAAAGTTCAAGTTTAAGATTTTTCAGCTTGCCAGCCAATCAATTTTAGATTTTAGATTTTAGATTTACCCCAGACGCTGCATGGTATCAGCAACTGGGTTTATTGTTCGCAAATTATCGCAAAGCTTAGGTTTTTAGTCAACAAACCCTGTTATGAAGGTGACAAGTGGGTGCAGGAAAGTTCTCTGTGAAAAAAATCCTCAATCTCACATCCCCAATTATCAGCATTTCTGCTAGCTATCCGTTGGATTTTCCGGCAACGCCCCATCCAGAGTATCAGAATTTGCCTCTCGTGGGTAAGTTTTGATTGCCCATTCTGTTTGGCGGAGGACGCCCCGCAGCATGGCGACTTCATCCACTGTCGGATAGGCCCTGTTATACAAACGCCGAAATTTTTCCATCCGGCTTGCTGCTGTGTGCCGCTGCAAATATCCTATTTTGAGTAACAGCGTTTCTAGTTGCTGGTAATATCCCTCTAAATTTTCCAAGGGAGCACTGGCGAGGGGAATTGAGGGATTTTCTGTCTGGCGGGTGGCAAGTTTTTCTTGGTAACAAGTTGATAAATTATCTGTGGCATCGGGTATTGAAGAGGCAGAGCCTCTGGATATGCGTTCCCAGGCTGAGCCTGGAAACGAGGCATCTTCTTCTTCCTTCTTCCTTCTTCCTTCTTCCCGGTATATTTCGTAGCAGCAGATAGCGACGGCTTGGGCGAGATTTAGGGAAGTGTAAGCATCGCTGCTGGGAATGCGGATCAGGCGCTGAGCGCGGTTTAATTCGGCATTCGTCAAGCCGCAGTCTTCTCGGCCGAAAATTAGGGCGCTGGGGGCTTCGAGGAGCCAAGGCAAGGCATCTGCGGGATCTTCTAGTTGTGTTGGCAACGATCGACTATCGTCTCCTGTAGTCGCGATCGCTCTGACACACCCAACCAAAGCAGCGGGCAAACTCTCGACTATTTTGGTAGTTTCCAATATGTCGGCGGCGCGAACAGCCATCAGTCGGGCTTCTTCTCCTAAATGATCACAGTGGGGATTTACCAAAACTAATTGGTGCAAACCCATATTTTTCATGACGCGGGCAACAGAACCAACATTCAATGGGCCTGCTGGTTCGACTAAGACGATTCGGATGTTGGCGTCGGCCGTTTCGAGCATTTTTATTTGGGGAGGTGTTAGGCAAAAATTGGTTATTTTGTTTGTTTTGATTAAAATTTAATCACTAACTAATGTAATGTCCAAATTAGCATGGCCAAGCAACGATCGAAATCTGATTTACCGACAAAAATGTGCCCGGTGTGCGATCGACCTTTTACTTGGCGCAAAAAATGGGCCGACTGCTGGGATGAGGTCAAATACTGCTCCGAACGTTGTCGTCGCCGCCGTTTAGCGGCTCAAGATTAAGAATGTAGGGCAAGTTGCTCGATCAAAGCTAAGATTGCAAAGGAAAAATTTTAGGTATTAGGTTATAAATTATGGCATCGCAACATGTGCAACCAAAGCTAGTTATTCACGGCGGTGCGGGCAGTTCTCTACATAGTAAAGGCGGAATTGAGGCGGTGCGGAAATCGCTTTACGATGTTTTGGAGGAAGTTTATCCGCTGCTGAAAGACGGTGCAAGTGCCGTAGATGCAGTGGTGCGGGGCTGCCAATTGCTGGAAGATGACCCGCGATTCAATGCCGGTACTGGTTCTGTGGTGCAGTCGGATGGTCAAATTCGGATGAGTGCTTCGCTGATGGACGGTTTGATGCAGCGTTTCAGCGGGGCGATTAATGTTTCTCGCGTTCAACATCCGATCGAACTTGCTCAATTTTTGCAGCATTCGGACGATCGAGTTCTCTCTGATTTTGGTTCAGCGGAATTGCTGCGAGAACTTCAATTGCCGATTTACGATCCGATGACGGATTTGCGTTTGCACGAGTGGATGCAGGAACGCCAAGGCAATTTTAGCAAAGCAATGGCTGACGTGGTTGCCGAACCGGCCGGTATGGGTACGATCGGAGTCGTAGCTTTGGATGTTCATGGACGCTTGGCTGCTGGAACTTCGACTGGTGGCAAGGGTTTTGAGCGCATTGGGCGGGTTAGCGACTCGGCGATGCCGGCGGGAAATTACGCGGCCCAAAGTGCGGCGGTAAGCTGTACGGGGATTGGCGAGCACATTATGGACGAGTGTTTGGCCGCGCGTATTGTGATTCGGGTAACAGATGGTTTGAGTTTGAAAGCTGCTTTTGAGCGTTCTTTTACTGAAGCTGACGAACGTCAACGGGATTTTGGCGCAATTGGAATTGATGCTAGCGGGGCGATCGCTTTCGGCAAAACTAGCGAGGTGATTTTGGGTGCTTTTCACAATGGTATGGAAATGGGCGATACTTTGGAAATGAGCAAGGGAACGCTGATTTTCATTGCTTAAAAGGGGGATATAAATTGTCAGTCGGCGGTTCAGATACCCGACTTTTTGAATAATTCGGGTATCTCGATCGGCGTTACTTTTATATCAACTCCGGTGCCATCAGGATTAACCCTGTTTTGTCACTTTAGGCAGAGGAAAAGTATAAATCAGGCTGAGTCAGGAAGATAGAAATTGAATCGGTGAGGTGATAAATAATAGATTGAAGTTGAGAAAAACCCAAAGCTAATTGAGGAATAGGAAAAACTGTTAACCAAGGGTAGATGAGATTAAATAAAGTAAAAGGTTGAATAATTAAGCGAAAATTGTTAAGAATATTCTTCCAGCCTTTCCCATCATCCCACCAGGGGTGTGAAGCAGGGTAAGCTCATCTAATTTAGTATAAATTGTACTTGACAAAAAGACAAATATAAAAAATGTGGTATTTACGT
>NZ_JAUBPR010000159.1:0-12302 GCF_036700845.1 Microcoleus sp. S13_C5 | reverse complement strand
AAATTGGGACGTATTCTCCGCTTATAAAGCCAGTTTAGGCTTTGTTTGGGCTTAAAATTTGTTTAAGTCCCGTTAGGGCGTTGATGGTTGTCACCGCTAACCAACTAAAAAAGTATCCAATCGCCCCATACCTAGCTAACCAGGGATAATTGTTCAGCAGCCGCACTGTGTAGTTGGGCGTTCCTCCTGCCATCTCTGGCCACTTCCTGCCCAAACTTTGCATCTGAAAGTTCAGCAGCATCGCCACGATTGTTGCTGGCAACCAGACGAATATAGCTTGAGGCCCAAGAGCGGCGTGTATGGCCGGTGCAGCGCTAATCCATAGCAGATGACCCGTAAGTCCGAACCCCCAAGTTTCCAGTGTCGTTAGGGTGGGCTGGAGACGCATGGGCGATCGCCTATTAAGATTTTCTGTTGGCGAAGGCTGAGTTGGTTCTGAATGGTAGCCGTTTGCTGGCTGGTGTCGGATGTCTGTCGCCATTAATTTTACCTAATTACATTTTATTTTTGACTTCTGAATTAAGCTAATTTCGCTTTCTTTTACCCCTATTGAATTTGCCCTGCTTTAATTTATTTCCTAAATTTCTGCTTGAACAGTGACTGAATATCTTCCTCGTCGTCTACCACCATTACTTTCATTTTTTTAACTCCTTAATTTCGGCTATTTTTTTGGGCAATATGATGATAAACTCTGTGTAATTTCCTACTTCGGTTTCGACTTTTAGTTCTCCGCGATGTTGTTGGACTATAACATCCTGACTAATAGAAAGACCTAAACCCGTACCTTCTGCTGGTGGCTTTGTAGTAAAAAAGGGATTGAAAATTTTATCGAGTACCTCTGGTTTTATACCTGGGCCATTATCGCGAATGCGGATTTCAATCGCGTCACCAAGATTTCGAGTTCTCACGTCAAGCAGCGGTGAAAATACTTCTCCCATTTGTTGTTTCTTTTTATAGGCTGCATAACAAGCATTGCTAATAATGTTAAGAAAAACCCGGCCGAGGTCTTGTGGCACTACATTTACTTCGCCAATATCATTGTCGTAATCGGTTTCAATGGTAATGTTAAAAGCAGCTTCCTTGGCGCGCATCCCGTGATAGGCTAGATTGATATATTCAGCGAGTAAACTATTTATATCCGTAGCTTCCCACTGTCCGCTTTGTCCGCGAGAATGCAAAAGCATATTGCCAACAATTTTGTCGGCTCTTTGACCGTGTTGAGTAATTTTTGTAAGATTGGCTTTAAGATCGGTTAACAACTCGGCAATATCCTCACTGGTTTTGGGATCTAAACGTTCTGCTTGATTTTCAATTTTTTCAAACAGTTCTTGGGTTAATTCAGCAGAAAGTTCTGAGAAATTGTTGACAAAGTTCAATGGGTTTCTGATTTCGTGGGCAATCCCTGCTGTTAAACTTCCTAGAGAAGCTAGTTTTTCTTGGACAACAATCTGATTTTGCATAGCTCTAAGATTTGCTTCTATCCGCTGGCGATCTTCAATCTCATTCTGCAATTGCTGCACAGTATGGGTGAGTTCAGATGTACGCTCTTCAACTTTGATTTCTAGTTCCTCATTAGCTTTTTGTAGAGATTCTTGGGCTTGCTTGCGATCGCTGATGTCGCGCAGAATCACCACATATTCTTGCATACCTTGATTTGAAAGCGAAGCGTCTTGGGAGAATCGGTCAGAGATGGCAACTTCCAGGATACGCGAGTCTTCAGTGGGCAGGTTCAGGGTTTGTTCGCTGCGGCTGAGCCACCGTTCTGGCTGATTTGCCAATCCGGGGAGTAGTTTGTTCAAGTGACGCCCGATTAATTGACCAGTGCTTAACTCAAATAGACGTTCAGATGCTGGGTTAGCCTGACGAATCATCCCATTTTCATCCAGCACTACAATGGCGTCTATGGCAATTACAAACAGTTGTTCCGCCGCCTCTCGTGCCTCGTCCATTGAGACAACTTGGGGTAAGCTCGTCCAGCAGGCAACAGCCACCCCGACAAAAGTGACTGTCAAGATCAGCACTGCCAAAAGATTAGAGCCAACACTAGAGTTGGCATCTAATTGGGATCTAAAAACCCAGCCAAGACAGAGGGCGCTACAGACTAACAAAATCAGGACTACAACCTGAAACGCCACAAAATCTTCGATCTGGCTCTTGCGCCTGGTCCTATAATGCCGAATCCACCAGGCCCGATGGAAGGGCGCAAAGGAAATGCGACGGATAGCCGCATCCACTGCCAAAATAGCTACAGGAAACAGCAAGCCGATCGTCACGTCTTGCCAACTCCAGTTCAAGCCTCCGACCACCAAAACAACTGCATCGAACACGAAAAAGCCTGCCGCCCACCAAGGCCATCGCACTTCTGGCGATCCTCGCCGCAGCCAGAGTCCCAGATACAGTGCCATCATAGTAATCAGGTAACTAGCACAACCGATCACCACGATCCTGGTGACATCTCCCCAAACCAGACCGATCAAACCGAGTAAAAGGGAAAATACCAGGGCCGGTTCCAGGACGCCCCGTCTGGAGATAAAAGCGAAGACGGGTGAAACGTGCCCGTCTAGAGCGAGTTGGTACAAGATGCGCGGAGAGTTGGAAACGCAAGTGGCGGAAGAAAGAAGACTGCTTGAGGCGAGCAGGAGTGTGACGATCAATGAAGCTGAAGTGCCCCAGAATGGTGAGGCTGCAGCTAATAGGTTCTTAAACGAGTCATCGCCCAATCCTGGAGAGGTTGCTAAGCGCATCAGTATCCAGGAACTCCCCAGATACACCGGTGGAATCAGCCAAGCGGTTAAGCTCAGAACCCTCAAAGTTTCCCCTGGACGGCGGCTCTCGGCGACAAACGAGGAAGCCGTTTCACAGGCGCAGGCACCGTAGACCGCAAAAAATGACCACTTGGCCCAGTCAACAAAGCTTAAAGTTGGCCAACTGGTGGGGAAAAATCCGGGGCTATCTGGGGAGAGAGCTAACCATCCTATGCCTTGAATGGTAAACACCAGTAGGAATCCAACTGCCGGGATAATGAAAAATGAGTGCAGGATCGCTAAGGCGCGGCTGCCGCTAAATGCCAAAATGTAAGCGATTAGTGTGAATCCAATTCTTAGCAACGTTTCCGGACAGGCAATGCCCAAGGGTTCTAGGTTGGCTTCGATCAGCGCCGTAAGGACGATCGCGTTTACTGACGGATATACTGCCCAGGCCGCGAAGTAGGCGATCGCCGCATACCGACCCAGAAACGGATAGTTGCTCAGCAGCCCGGTTATATAGTTGGGTGTTCCGCCTGACATTTCTGGCCACTTTTCCCCTAAGCGTTTCACTTGCAGGTTCAGCATCACCCCCACCAGTACGGTGGGCAGCCAGACGAAAATGGCATTTGGCCCGAGGGCCGCGTGCATTGCCGGTGCAATGGCAACCCATGCGATATGACTACTCATACCGAAGCCCAGCGTTTCAAGGGGACTCAGAGTTCTTGGCAGGCGCAGGAGCGATCGCTCATTGAGATTTTCTCGTAGAAAAGGCTGAGTTGGTTCTGAGTGGTAGCCGTTTTCCGGCTGGTGTTGGATGTCTGTCGCCATCAATTTTACCTATATATTTTTTGGATATTGCAGTCGCTACCCGATGTTCGGCTTTATAGAGATCAACTTTTTTCTATTAAGTATTTTTACTATTCTTAAATTTTGGCAAAGCTGCCTTGAACAGTCAACCATGAAAATCTATCTCAATGTGTCTTCAATATTACCAGGACTTACGCAACTGTCACAGCTCGGTGTACCAGAACCAAAAAATTAGACAATAAACATCGAACAAGAAGTTTTAGTTGCTCAATTAAATAACTTAATAGCAGCCCGTGTTTAATTTGATTTATTGTTTTACCATTTTTATTGCCTAAAGTTTTGAGCACCTACGCCACACAAGTTCATGACAAGCAATATGATTTGTTTGAATTCTAGCTTGACTGGAGTGGCAAGATTTTCTCCCGGTTAAGTGCTTGATTTCCTTAGCAAATTGCTCTATTTTCCAACCAATAGCACACACATTAGTGTACGTTATTCGTGCGCTTATTATTGAGTTTGGTCGTTAGTCGCGACTGTCAGCTTCTCAGTGATCCGGACTGGTTAAGGTGATGGGTAAGGGCGTGAACACGCCCTCACCATGTGTCAGGGGCTTTAGTGCTGTAGTTATTAGTGGGGTGCGCCGAGGCGCAACTTACTACTACAGATAATGTAAAAACAGAAGGAATGCAGCGTAAGTCTTGTTCTTTCCTCTTCCTTCTTCGTTCTGACTTCCGAACTTACGCAAAAAATGGTTCAATCGGCTATTGGTAGAGGCTCTGTGCGCCGAGGCGCACCCTACAAATAGAGTTTGTGCGTTTAGGAGTGTTCCCTCTTCCTTCTTCCTTCTCAATAAAAAACCCCGGTTTCTTCAAGAAACCGGGGTTTTTCCTACCAACTAAGAGAGGAGTCAAAACTTCACAGGTAGCGGTTGCCGGAATTCTGCATTTCTCGCACAACCCTCTAAACCAAACTACGGGCAAATTATCGTTGCAGCTTCTTTAAAGCTGTCTCATTTCCTCTTCCAGCACCCGAACCAAATCTTGGTTCCCACTGGATCTCGCTA
This sequence comes from Microcoleus sp. S13_C5, assembly GCF_036700845.1. Lineage (NCBI taxonomy): Bacteria > Bacillati > Cyanobacteriota > Cyanophyceae > Oscillatoriales > Microcoleaceae > Microcoleus > Microcoleus sp. S13_C5. Next base: position 7,685 of record NZ_JAUBPR010000159.1, on the reverse strand, counting down.
CTTCTATGCGGTGCATCAGTTGCTTGTGAATGTTAGCGCGGTGGGTTTCTGCTACTTTTTTTACGTTTTGACGATTTGTGTTCATGGTGGACGTTCCTTATATTAAATTTGGTGTACCTGCTACTTCTCTAATATAGCGCTAAATTCCAAAAAGTATCTAAATTTACAAAAAATTTACAGTTGTTGACCGATCGACCAAACTCCTGTATAAGATTGGTCATAAGTCAATAGCGATATCTTGACAATAAAAAAAAAGGCAGAACGCTAGAGCTGCAGAAGGACAAAAGCTAGAGCTGCAGAAGGCTAGAGCTGCAGAAGGCAGAAGGCAGAAGTAGAAATTCTCCCCGTCTCACAACATTTACTCAAAGGGTAAGGTACTTATGACGTACCCAACATTTACTCCCAACTCAAAACTTGCTTCAGCGCCTCTACCAACTGCTGAAGGTGTGCGAACTCGTGAGTTGCCATCAGTGAAATCCGAATTCGACTCACGCTTACAGTCGGAGGCCGAATCGCCGGAGCAAAAATACCCATCTCCTTGAGTTTGCTGCCGACTGTTAAAGCGGAGGCTGCATCTTTTAACGGAAGACTGAAAATAGGGGAGAGAGAATTGCTAATTGGTAATTTGTGATTGGTAATCGCGCAATATTTGAAAGTTTCGATATTTTGTCGCAACCGAACTCGGCGTTCTGGTTCTTGCTGTACAATCCTCACAGCTTCCAAAGCAGCCGCCGCATCAGCAGGCGTCAATCCTGTAGTATAAATCCAAGTCGCAGCTCGATTACGCAGAAAATCAATTAAAGCAGCAGAGCCCGCAACGTAACCACCTAAACTTCCCAAAGCTTTGCTGAGTGTCCCCACTTGAATCAGTGGTGTTCCCGTACACCCGAAATGTTCTGCACAACCAGCACCGCTAGCACCGAAAACTCCTGTAGCGTGAGCTTCATCTACTAATACCATGCAGTTAAAGGTTTCGGCCACAGCCAACAACTGCGGCAGCGGACACAAGTCCCCATCCATGCTAAAGACGCTATCGGTAATAATTAAACACTTGCGGTATCTTGGGCGATTTTGCTCTAGCTTGGCCTTTAAATCCTCAAGATTGCAGTGATTGTACTCTAGGACAGTTGCACCACTGAGTGTGGCTCCGTTTTTCAGGCTCGAATGGTTGTACTTGTCAGATAATATCAAATCGCGCTTGCCGACAACGGATGCGATCGCCCCTAGATTCGCCAAATATCCCGAACTGAATACTAAAGCATCTTCAGTTTGTTTTAAATTAGCAATAGCTTGTTCTAGCTGTCGGTGTAAATCACGGTGTCCGCTGACCAACCTCGAACCCGTCGAACCCGTACCAAATTCCTTAGTTGCAGCCATAGCAGCTTGAATTAACCTGTCATCGTTGGCAAGTCCCAGATAATCGTTGCTGGCAAAGTTAATCAGGCTGTGCCCTGCTAACTTTACCACAGGCCCGGGGCCACTATCGATCGATAGTGGCGATCGATACCAATCGGCACGGTGAACTGTGTCCAGGGCCTTCTCTATCCAAGCGTAAGGGTCTGCGTTCATATTGGAAAGCGATCAGGTAATACGTTATATTAGCTGGTGATCAGTTCCTCCCTCTCACAGAAGCATATGCCACTCACTAAAAAATACAGATTAGTCACCCGCAGCGATTTTGACGGTCTTGTCTGTGCCGTTTTGCTCAAAGAACTCGATATGATCGACGAGATTAAATTCGTGCATCCTAAAGATATGCAGGATGGGAAAATCGAAATAACAAATAACGATATTAGCACCAATTTACCCTATGTTGAGGGAGTTCATCTAGCTTTCGATCACCATTTCAGCGAAACTCTTAGACACGAGAAAATCAAAATTAACCACATCATCGATCCCTATGCAGCTTCAGCAGCTAGGGTACTGTACAAATATTATGGAGGCCAAGCAAAGTTTCCTGATATTTCTGAGGCGATGATGGCGGCAGTTGACAAATCTGACTCGGCTCAATTTACCAAAGAAGAGGTTCTGCATCCGGAAAAATGGGTGCTGTTAAACTTCATAATGGACGCCCGAACAGGCTTGGGAAGGTTTAAAGAATTTACAGTTTCCAATTATCAGTTAATGATGCAGTTAATCGATTACTGCAAAAATCATACCATCGAGGAAATTTTGCAGCTTCCTGATGTAAAAGAAAGAGTAGACCTCTACTTCGAGCAAGAAGAAAAATTTAAAGAGCAAATACAGCGATGCGCCAAAGTTTATAATAATTTAGTTGTTTTGGATTTGCGTAACGAAGAGGTGATTTATGCGGGGAATCGTTTTGTAATTTATGCTTTGTTCCCCGAGTGCAATATATCGATTCACGTACTTTGGGGACTGAAACAACAAAATACTGTTTTCGCAGTTGGTAAGTCAATCTTTAACAAAACTTCTAAAACTAATATTGGGGAGTTAATGTTAAGATATGGCGGCGGTGGGCACCAGAATGCCGGAACTTGTCAGATTGAGAACGATAAAGCTAGTCAAGTTTTGAAAGAGTTAATTGCCCAGATAGAGCAAAATGGTTAAATTGGCTTTATCTTTTTTGCAGTCAGGACTTGAGTCTTTGATTATTTATTTTAATTTTCAGCACTAAAGTCCTTACTACAAAGGGGGAGTTTTAGGACTGAAGTCCTTACTGCAAACGGGAGTTTAGTCCTCAAGGTTTTGATCGGGCGGCTTCTGGGCATTGAGATTTTCTGAACTGTTGCCTTTGGCTGGTGGCAAATGGTCTACCAAACCCATCTCAAAAGCGATATCCGGCAACTCATCAGCGTTATATTTTCCTGGCTCAAACAATCGCCCTGGAGTAAAACAAGGCTGTTTCAATCGTACCACTTCCCCCGGTGAAAACATTCCCCTAAACATTTTGCGTTCGAGTCCCATAATTTCTGCTCCTAAAACAACTTTCGCATTAATCTTAGCAATTTTTGAGCCGCAGCTTCCCAATTAAATAAATCCGCCGTCTCTCTAGCTTTTTGAGCTACCTGAAAACGCATCGGGTCTTCAACAATTTTTCGCAACTGTTCGCGAACAGACTGAACATTTGGTTGTGCCCAATGAGGAGCATTTCTGATTTTTAGAGACTGAGTATCATAACACTTTCCGACGGGAATTAGATCGTAAGCAATGGGATAGCAGTTATCAGGATTGGCGTAGTCAGTCGGACCGCCGTACATAGTCATAGCGACGGGCAAACCTGCAGCAAAGGCATCCAAAATTTTAATCGCAAAACCCTCTCCGCGAAAGGGAGCTAAAAAAGCATCGGCTGACAAGTATAAATCAGCTAGTTCTGCTTTAGTACAAAATTTAGGCTTTACCTGAACTTTTGACTTGAACTTGCCGAATTGTTTTTCGATATTTACGAGATGTTCCACTATAACATCAGGAGTTTTGCCACCATCTTTGATAATTAACTCTACGTTAGAATCATCTTTAAACTCTTCATAAAAAGCTTGAATGGCTAGATCCGTGCCAAATCTATACAAATCAAAAGAATTGGTCATGTGCAGAATATACTTTACATCTTTTTGGGTTTTTTGCGGTCTGGGCAAATAGAGTTGCGAGATTAAAGGATTGAAACCTAGAGGCATGACTGATACTCTGTCAGCCGGACATCCAGCTTTTATTAAAACGTTTTTAGAATATTGGCTGACGGCTAGTTTGTGGGATAAGTTATTGACAGCATCGTAAATCCAGTAATCATAATCATCTGTGTTTTGGGCGAATTCGTAATTGATCGCAAAAAGTTCTAAGTTGAGATGACCGTTGAGTTCTTTTAAAAAATAAGGTTTCCAGTAATGAGACCATTTTATGTGAAATAAATCTGATGGTGCGGTGTTCATCCATTTCTCTAGCAGGTCGTTTTCTTCGGGTGTGGAATTGCGGGTTAGGTGAGAGGCAATTGTCGAAGGTTCGACTGAAATAGGAACTCCCATTTGGTCTAAAGTTTTCGCCAGAGATAGGGTAATGTCGGCGAAGGAGTTAAAGTGTTGAAAAGCCACGTTAAAGTGAACCATACTTATTAGTTATTAGTTATTGGTTATTATATCGAATCCGCGCTTCATTGGAATTATTCATGTCTCTGTTCTCTTCCTCTGCGTTCTCTGCGTTCTCTGCGGTTTAATCATTCCAATGCAACTGGAATTGAGATTAGTTATTAGTTATTGATTATGGGAGGCAGAGCCTCCGATTATGTATTCCCGGGCGGAGCCGGGGAACAAGGCTGGAAGACTAAAATACCAACAAATAACAACTAATAAATAACAACTAACTAATAACAACTAACTAATGATCAATGACTAATTGGCCGATCGCACTAAAATGACTGTACAGTCGCACCCGCGCGCCACAGCTTCCGGGATGTTCCCGTGAATCACCTGCTTCAGCAGCCCTTCGCGGCTAGCTCCCAGGACGATCGCATCGCACTGATCGTTCTGAGCCAAATCAATTAAAGCATCAGAAACCGATTTAGCGCAAACCGAAGTCGCTATTATCGAACAGCTAACCCTGCGCTTGATAAACTCCGCTGCTTCCTTTAATTCCCCCCTATCAGGTTCTGCAACAGAAGGCTGGTGAACCTGACACAATTTAATCTCCGGTACAGCACTCGCAGCCACCAAAGCCGGTAGCAGCCGCAAAGCGGCAGCTTGCTTGTAACTGCCGCGAATAGGTACCAACCAGCGGTGCAAACCCATCAGCGTGTACAGCCCCAATTCTGGCCCTGGAATGTCTGAATTCGGCGGGGAAAGTTCCGTCTCTGGAGTCGCGGATGAATCTGAAGTGATCGCCAATGCGGAATGATCTGGGCCGTCAACTCCTTCGGGATTTAACTCCCATTCTATAGACGCATATTTGGGCCCGCTGAAAGTGACGGAAAACTCATTTTTCTTGCGTTTTGCTAATAGTTTTTCGCTCCACTTCACCAAAACCACCTCACAGCCAGCTTGCCGAATTACGGTATCGACAACATCGCCAAAAATGCGTCCTTTTGTGGAAAATTCGCCTTGCCAGCCCATCAAAATTAAATCGATATGTCGCTCCCTAATAGTCTCCAAAATCGCGTTAGGCACGTCGTGAGCTACCCGTATTTGGGTGTGTACCGGCAAGTTCCAATTGCGAACAATTCGCTCGGCTTGTTGTAGCAGGCGGCGGCTTTTGGTTGTTCGCACTGCGCTTTCTGAAGGGGAACTGTTGCGCGGTACTAAGATGATTTGCAGGCATTCTAATTCGTAATTACGATCGCGCGCAATGGCCGCGGCCAGCCGCAGCAAAGCGGGTGCTGTTTGGGGGTTGGAAAGCGGCACTAATAAGCGGCCGTTTCCGACTTGCGGAGCCCTGGTTTGATAGACAACATAGGAAGGTTCTGGATGCGGGCCCTGGGTTGTTTCTCCGCTGAGGCGATCGGATTCAACTCGGATAATGTCGCTGCGGGTAATAATTCCCACCAAACGGCGGCCTTCTATGACGGGCAAGCGGCTGATATTGTAGTTGTTGAGCCTGTACAATACCTCGCTTAAAGTATCCCTTGCTCTGACTGCGATCGGGTGTAGAGTCATAAATTCTTTGAGCAGCGAGTCTCCGGAAAAATTGCGCTCGCTGGCATTTGCCAAATCGGTTTGACTGACAATTCCGACTAATTTGCCATCTTCAACGACTGGAAATCCTCGGTGGTGCGATCGCGAAAAAGCCTGCATCACTTCATCGAAAGTCAGCAGACTTGAAAGAGTTTCAACTCGGCGCTGCATCACGTCATCTGCGTGCAAGTCGCTCAAAGTATTGCTCGCAGCTTTTGCCTTTGTCAGTTGAATGCCGTTAAACTCCAAAAGGCGATCGTACAAAGAGCCACTGTCCACCTTTTCCGCGACTAAATAAGCAACTACAGAACAGATCATCAAAGGCAGCACTAATTTGAAATCCGCCGTAATTTCAAACACAATCACTACCGCAGTAATCGGCGCCCTAGAAACCGCACAAAAAAACGCTCCCATTCCTGCCAAAGCGTAAGTTACTGGCAAACCGACACCCAGGAAATCTGCCTGCACAATGCCCACCATATGACCGAGTGCAGAACCGAGAACTAGGGCAGGGGAAAATAATCCTCCCGGAGCTCCAGAAGCAGCGGAAATAATTGTCAGAAAAAAGTGGGCGACAAAAGCAATTAAACTTGTTATCCCGCTTGCTTCACCGGTCAGCAGGAACTCCCGCAAACCCGTATTGTTGCGGAAATTTTCTGGGAGAACAGCTATTACTGAACCGCAGATTATACCAGCTAGAGCCATTCGCGCCGGCAAAGCTAATTTGAGCGATCGCCTGTTAAATTGCAAACTAGCAATAATTCCTTTCGTGAACAAAGCTCCCAGCAATCCCGCTAAAACTCCTAACAGTATATAAAACGGGATTTCCTGAGCATCAAAACTGGTGTGGTACGCGCGAAGGTTCAAACTTAAACTATCGCCGCCCAAAAGCTGCGAGACAACTGCACCGATAAATGAAGCGATAATTGCAGTCCCTAAAGTCAATCCCGAAACGTCGTGCAGCAGTTCTTCAACTACAAACAAAACTCCTGCAATGGGAGCATTAAAACCAGCAGCCAATCCCGCAGCAGCACCGCAAGCAATCAATTGTCGGCGGTAGTCTGGGGAAGTTGGCATCAAGTGACCTATCCAGCCGGCCAAAGATGCTCCTATTTGGACAGTCGGGCCTTGCCTTCCTAAAGTTAAACCGGAACCAACTGCTAAAATAGTCGTCAGAAGTTTGGCTACAGCTACTCGCAAATCTAAGGAAAGATTGACTCCGCCAAGAGCAGCTTTGACGTGAGGAATGCCACTGCCTGCAGTTTCGGGAGCAAAACGCTCAACCAAGAAACCTGTCAGCAACCCGCCGCATAAACCGACGCCCGGCAGTAATATCCAAGCTGGAATTACTGTCGAGGTAGCAACTCGCCAACTGCCCAGCCATCCGACTCCTGATTTGAGCAAAACCCCAGCGAGTCCTGAAATTAAACCGATCAGACAAGCTTCAAAAATGGCTAGGCGTTTGGGCCGTAAAAAAAGTTGAGATTTGATGACCCTGGAAGGTTCCCTAAATTGTTTAGGGATAGTTATGTACGGCATAAATAGCGTAGATGACCTGAGAATTGTCTGCTCGATCGCACTTTAGCGAAAAATCGTTCGGCTTGGCAAAATATAACTAATTTTTAACCGGACGTTCACGCAGATTAACGTTGATTAATTCTATATGTTTATAGAACCCATTTGATATCTTGCGATCGAAAGCTCATAGGAGTCGAGGAACTCACAGCAGTCGATTTACCATAACAAGTACCGAAAAACTACTTCCTTAATTTGTTGAGATTCACTTTGCTGAGGATTCTTTCGCCCATTTGGCCTCTTCAATTCCTTCAACACAACAACCCTCAAAAGTCAACCCTTAACCGCCCTCCGGGCCAAATATCCGACTTTTCCGACTTTTGGGAGTTGAAGATCCGACTTTTCCGACTTATACAAACAGCCGCCGGCAGAAATAATAGAGATAGCGAAAGTCAAGCCGCGATCGCTTGGGTTCTATAGAACCCATTTGAGATCTTTTTAATGATCGAGTAAAATCAGCAAGATAGAGAGCAATTTAAGCAGGTCAGGGCT
>NZ_JAUBPR010000283.1:0-1507 GCF_036700845.1 Microcoleus sp. S13_C5 | reverse complement strand
ACTCAGATGAGGTGCGATCGTAATTCGTTTTGGCATTCTTTATTTGATGGGGGTGGTGTTCCTCCTGATTATATCATAGTTGATCGACCGGACATGATATCACTTTTGCAGCCAAGCTAGAAATTGGAGTTAGGAGTCAGGAGTCAGGAGAAAAAAGTCAGAAGCCAGAAGAAGTGTTTTTACAAATATGAGATGCTCCCCTTATGGTAGTCTAAAACTACCTTGTAAAGCAAGAATTTAATCCTCTAAAATCATTTTGGCATTTTGTGTTGCTTGAGAACTTTAGCGGGACTGATAAATGAAATACCCTGAGAAGAAGAGGTACTAATCATGACAGCTTCAATGACAGGCTCATAAACCGTTTTTTCTGCAACCCACTCCACAATAAAGTTGGCACCTGAGCCTCCACTTGTATCATCTGCTGCAATGAAAAAGTCTGTGGAAGCAAGCGGCTTGAGTTCTACAGGACTCTTAATGTCCTGCCTAATCAATTTCCCATCAGTATCGTAGTAACGCACAGAAGTGATAATAATAGAATTTGTCAGATCCGTATTGCGGATACTGAGCGTGGCTGACAAATTCATCACATTATTTTGGCTGTTGTAGTGATAAATATGCGAGTAAATAGGGACATATACGGTTTGTCCCATCACAACTTTTGTTTTATCTAACGTGACCGATCTCAGTGAAGTTTCACGTTTTGTATCAGGTTGTTGCCTTTGTGAGGTAGTTTGCTCTGAACAAGAGGTAATGACGATCGCGCTGATCGCCCAACCAACCCAGAAATGTTGTTTCAGCTTCATCGGCATTCATCCAAATACACCACATAAATTGCAGTTACGTCTACGGCAGAGTGAAGTCTCCTGTAGACTAAAACGGTAGTTAATCTGTCAATTTCTTTGAGGAAAACGAGTTTATGGGAGGAGTATCGGTGATGGAGTCGATTGTAGCGCAACTAACTCCCTTGGGCAGGGAGCCTGCTACAAATAGCCAAACGGCAGCAGCCATTCCTGAATTGGTCATCATCTTGATCATTCTGCTGCTGATTGCAACTGTTGTGGCACTCCTAACCTAACGGTTGCGAATTCCCTATGTGACGGGCTTAGTGTTAGCAGGCTTGCCCATTACGGAGGTCTTGTCGCGTCGAATAGGTTTAGACCCCTCTTTAGTATTAAATCTTTTCCTACCAATTCTGATTTTTGAAGCAGCTATCAATACTGATATCAGCCGTCTCCGCAGCACCTTTAAGCCGATCGCCCTGCTGGCTGGTCCAGGCTCGATCTTATCCTCAGCAATTATTGCTGTTCTGGTTAAATTTGGGCTAGGGCTAGACTGGATTCCGGCGTTGCTGATCGGAGTTATTCTGGCAAATACGGATACCGTCTCAATGATCGCGGTCTTTAAGGAGATCCGCGTACCTTCCCGGCTATCTAAGCTGTTCGACATCTAAACTGCATTAACTCGCGTTACCTTTGTTTTTGATGTTTCGGTTCCATTTCATAATTAA
>NZ_JAUBPR010000158.1:0-12388 GCF_036700845.1 Microcoleus sp. S13_C5 | reverse complement strand
TAAATAGTCTAAATGAAAGCTCATTACTCTAACTGTATTGGTTGAGCTATTTTACACCATAAACTCAGGAGAGCCAAATACACTGTATATCAAATCCGTTGGCATCGATCGGAATGATTCATCTGTCTCTTCCGTTTCTCTGTATCCTCTGCGCCCTCTGCGGTTTAATTCGGTTCTATAAACAAGAGCCAAAACCGCATAGGAAAAATGCCGCTGTCGCTCAAGAAATTTGGGCGTCAACTGCTGAAGTTGACACGACGAAAGGCACGGCGCAGTGTCCTAATTTTGGATAACTAACGGCGATTCACTTGTAACCAAATTTCCAGCGTCACCAGCAGCCACAGCTTCAGCCCATAGCGGGGAAAAACTTCCCCACGATAGTTTAGCCACTCGCGGATTAGTGTTTGATCGAGGTAAGGCGCGATCGCCGCATGACGATTCAGCAGCAACGATCGCGCTTGCCGCTGCCAATCCCTCACAAACCACTGCTGCATCGACATCACCATCCCGCTTTTCGGACGGTTGACAATGACATCGGGCAGCAAATCCGCCACAGCAGCCTTGAGAACCGCTTTTTCCTGCGCGCCCGAAAGCTTATATTCTGGCGGAATTTGCAAACTTAGTGCCACCATCCGCGAATCAAACAAAGGCGAGCAAGCTTTTAGTCCCGCCGCAGCCGTGAGATTATTCACCTTGGTCAAAATGTAATCGGCTCCTTTAAACTCAATGTTGAGCCGCATCAGCCGATTCAAAAACGTCGTTTCTGTCTCTTGCAATTCCTCAGCAAAGGGAAGGCGCATTCTTCACCTTTTCCCAAACCTCCGGCTTCAGCAAACGTGGCAAATCCACATAGCATTTTTGAAACGAAGTCAAGTAAGCTGCGATCGGATCGGATTTAACCTGAACCGAACCATACAAAGTATTCAGCAGCATCGGCTTTTTTTTCGGCCCGCCAAAGCACGGATCGCCGCCTTCGCCATTGAGTACCACGTCTACAAATTGCTTTGCCGATCGCCCCAACAGCAAATTGGGAACCGTCAAGCCTTCCCCCACCGGATCATCCATCGCCGCCAGCGTTTCCGGTAGCAACTCCCAAATTTGCTTTGGCGAAACTTCCAAAACGTGGTGCTCAGCGCCACAATGTGCTGCGACGATGTTGGCAAATTCAATCTCGCTAGAATGTTGAGCGCCAAAGTGCATCGAGAAAGTGTGTACCGGACAATCGTGCAGCCTTGTGGCGATCGCCGCGACGCAACTTGAGTCAATCCCGCCCGAAAGATATGCTGCGACTGGTTCTCCCGCTGGTAGCGCTTCCTGCACCAGTTGTTCCAAAAGCGATCGCACTTGTTGACTATGCCATTCCAAAGGGCGATCGGCGTTAGTAATTTGCTCCTCTGGCTGCCAGTATCTCTGCGCCTCAATATCCGGTAAGTACAGGTAGCTACCGGGCCGCAACTCTCGCACGGCTTCCCACAGCGTTTGTGCTCCGGGTACAAACGCACAGCACAAGTAGTCGCGCAAAGCAACTAAATCAAGTTCTCGATCGTGATACGGATTGAGCGATCGCAGTCGAGGCGCGATCCAGCGAGTCGTTCCTGTACGGGTGTAATAGAGGGTTTTGGCTCCCACGCGATCGCGCCCCAGACACAAGGTTTGCTCGTCTCTATCCCACACGGCAAGGGCAAATTGTCCTTCCAGTAAGCTCAAAGTTTGAGGACCTGACTGTTCCCATAGCCGCCCGACGATCGCCAAATCGGTCAATCCATCTGTGTCAATCTGTTGTTTGAGCGTGGGGGTGCGATCGAAGCAGCAGTCACCTACGAGCACAAATCGCTGATTGGGGCTGAAGGTGGGTTCAGATCCGATTATGGCAAAACCGGAAGTTTCCCAAGTTGCAGGGCGCGATCGGGCTTCTGGGCCCCAAGCAATCACCCAATTAGGGTAGATAGACTTCTGAGTCTGCATTTTAAATTAGACATCTCCCATAATTATTGTGGAACAGGCATCTTGCCTGTTCAAAACAGGCTTTTCTGGAGATGACTATTAGCTTAAAAAATATTAGAAAGTAACTTATAAATCAAGCGAAAAATAGCTGTGCCAGCGATCGCACCCAAAGCACCCAACCATCCCACAAACAACACGCCAGTGATCGGAGAATTCGGATAAATCGCAAGTGCCGCCGTTTGTAAAGCCGGAAAAAACCACAGCAAAGCCACAGTACCTGCACCAATAATCAACATCTCAGTTTGTTCGATCGCCCTGCGGTACTGGCCGTAAATCAAACCCGCCACAATCATCCCCAACAATCCGATACTCAAGCCAGGAGACGGCAGCAAACTCGTCAGGGCGATCGCCAGCAACCCCCCCTCAAAACCCGTAAACGCCGCCCCCGACAAAACCTCCCAAATCGAAAAAGTCGCTCTCTGCGAAGGTTGCAGCCCTCCTGGAGGAGTCGCAGGAACAGGTACAGGAGGCTGCTGAGTCGGTGGTAGCTGCTGAGTCGTTAGGGGAGTCGGAGTCCGTAGGGTCGGCGGCTGCACGACGATGTTAGGCTGTTGAGGTCGAGACATCAGAGCCGCTTCCACCTCACTCGCAGATTGAAACCGCTGGCTGGGAGCTGATAATAACATTCGATCGAGAACATGAGCCAAACGCGAACTTACCTGCACCCGCGACTGCCAATTCCACTCGTTTCTGTAACTATCAAAAAGCTCCGTCGGCTGCAAACCGCTCAGCAAAGTAATACAAGTCACAGCCAAAGCATACAAATCCGTTGCCGGATAAACTTCTTGCCCGCTCATCTGTTCTGGCGGAGCGTAACCCAAAGAATAAATACCAGTCGAAGCTTTTGCACTCCCAACACTTTGTGTTACTTGTTTAACAGCCCCAAAATCTAATAAATAAAGCCGACCGTTTTTACCCCGCATAATATTAGCAGGTTTAATATCCCGGTGAATCGAACCGCGAGAGTGGACAAAATCGAGAACCTTCAAAATTTCCCGCAGCACCTCCACCGTTTCCGCCTCCGAAAACCTGCCTTTAACAGCTAGTTCATCCTCTAAATTTTTACCGTCTATAAATTCTTGAACCAGATAGAAAAACTGATCGTTTTTTCCCGGCTGCAAACTCGTAACAGTCAGCTCAAAAAAAGCTAGCAAACTCGGAATTTGGGAATGTTCGTTTCCCAGTTCTTCCAGCACCGCCGCTTCCCGTTCAAACAGAGTTTGAGCGATTTTTAGCTGGGGCGGAGTCAGGCTTACCGACGGCTGCAAAAGTTTAGCAACGCACTGCCGCATCGCGGGAGTATAGCGGTCTCTGGCCAAAAATGCCGCCCCAAAACCGCCTTGACCCAACAATCTCACGGGCAAATAGCGCCCGCTCAAAATCATGGGCATCCCGCAAGCGGTGCAAAACTTTTGCTGCACCGTTTTCAGCCGCGAACTGTCATCGAGGTCGGGAAAATAGTTTTGAGGGCGCGGGCAGCCCGGTCGGGTGCAGTAAACTTCCATTTTTGTTTGGTAAGAAGAAGGAAGAGGGAAGAGGGAAGAAGGAAAAGGGAAGAAGCAAGAAAAAGTGATGGTTAAACCAGATTTCGATTTCTTAACTAACCGCGAACTGCTAACTGCCAGCGACCTAAGAGATTAACTTCCCGCCGAGTTGGGAGTTGCTATTTCTATGAATCCCAAATCGAGCGCCGGGGGTTCTTTCTTCTCCAGGATGGTCGAATAAGTAGCAAACTGGGGCAAAATTTCATTGCTGAAAGCCTCTGCTGCTTTAGAACGGTAGCGGTTGGGGTTGTAAATCAGCGACAAAATGCGAGTTACCAAAACTTCGTCCATTTGAGATTTGTGCAAGACGCCCATGAGCAACTCTTTTTCGATCGCCGAAACCGACACAAAAGCAGCTCCCAGCCCCGACTGAACGGCATTTTTAATGGCTTCGATCGAATTTAGTTCCATCTCTATTTTCAAGCGGCGCGTGTCAATGCCGCAGCGAGTCAGTACCTGATCGATTACTTTGCGGATCGTAGACTGCGAATCGAGGGATATAAACTGCAATTTGTAAAGGTCTTCTTTTTGGATAGTTTCTTGTTGTACCATCGGGTGAGAAGGAGGGAGAATCAGAGCCAGTTCGTCCTCAGCGTAAGGAACAATTTCTAAAGCTTCTACAAGTTCGGTAGGAATTTCTCCGCCAACAATTGCCAAATCGATTTGCCCGTTGGCTACACTCCACGCCGTGCGACGAGTCGAGTGAACGTGAAGCTGTACTGCTACATCGGGATACTTTTGGCGAAACATCCCAATCATCCGGGGCAGCAAATACGTCCCGGTTGTTTGAGAAGCGCCGACGATCAAAGTACCGCCTTGGAGATTTTGCAAGTCTTCCAGAGCTCGACAAGTTTCCTGGCAAAGCGATAAAATTTTCTCGCCGTAACTCAGCAGCAGGTGTCCGGCTTCGGTCAGTTGCGCCCGCCGCCCCCCCCGGTCAAACAACGGCACGTCCAACTGTCTCTCTAAGTTTTGCACCTGCAAGCTAACTGCTGGCTGGGATACATAGAGGCTGTCGGCAGCGCGTTTGAAGCTTCCTTCAGAGGCGATCGCCTTGAGAATGCGTAACTGGTCTAAAGTGAAAGGAAGGTCAGACATATATCTAAATTGTCAGTAGGTGTAGGGGCGGGTCTTCTGTCAATCTCTGCGGTTAATCGACAAGCTGGTTCGATTTGGTGTGCAAAAGTCGGAGTTGACTTGGATGCCAGTCATTTGGCTGCAACACACGCAACCTTAAAGTCAGTTGTACTCGTCCTCTGTCTTCGGTCTTTAGTTGCTATTGGGTCACTAATGACTGATGACTGATGACTGATGACTGATAACCGCTGAATGCTCCCATAGATACTTTGTGACACAAATTGGCCGAGAATCAATAACTTTTCTTAATATTTGCAATGACGATCGACTTGGCGCTCGACTCCCACTTAGTTATTCTGGGTCTATTACTGGTTTTTGCGATCGCCCACAGCGGTTTAGCAGCCCTCCGGCCCAAAGGTGAAAAGCTTATCGGGCCGAGACTTTACCGCGTTTTGTTTGCCCTTGTCAGTTTGCCGCTCGCCGTCATTCTGATTGTCTACTTTTTCAACCACCGCTACGACGGCGTACAACTTTGGCAAGTACAGGGAGTACCCGGAGTTAAACCCGCAGTTTGGATACTTTCGGCAATTTCCTTTCTGTTTCTCTACCCAGCAACTTTCAACCTCCTAGAAATTGCCGCCGTCCAAAAGCCCCAAGTTCACCTCTACGAAACGGGCATCATTCGCATCACCCGTCACCCGCAAATGGTGGGACAAGTGATTTGGTGCGTCGCCCACACCCTGTGGATTGGCACTAGCTTTACCCTCGTCACTTCCATCGGTTTGGTACTTCACCACCTGTTCGGAGTGTGGCACGGCGACAGGCGGCTTCAGGCTCGTTTTGGAGAATCCTTTGAAACCATCAAATCTCGAACCTCAATCATGCCTTTTTTGGCAATCCTACAAAAGCGTCAAACCCTTGATGTGCTTGAGTTTCTGCGCCCTTCCTATCTAGGTGTAGTCATTTTTACGGGCCTGCTGTGGGAAATTCATCCTTTTTTGATGCGTGTCACTAGGAACATATACTGGTAGCATGATCCCTAGGATAGAAAAAAAATTATTAAATTTTGAGGGCTCATGGTGTTGTCGGTTAGCGAACGCACTTTTGCACAAGAGGTGTTTCAAGCCTCTACCCCCGTTTTAGTTCACTTTTCGGCTCCTTGGTGCGGTTTGTGCCGCGCGATCGACCCCACGCTTAAGACTTTTGAGGCACAGTGGGCAGAAAAAGTCAAGCTCGTAGGGGTGAATGCTGATCAATGTTTCAAGTTGGCCCACACTTATCGGCTGACAAGTCTGCCCACGCTGATTTTATTTGAGGGCGATAAAGTTCGATTTAGATTTGAAGACTACCAAGGACGCGAGGAACTGCGGCGGACTCTGGATTCCTGGATGCTTGCGGCTCACGTAGCTTCCCCATCTCAACGGCTGCAACTTCAGGAAGTAGCCAACAGGTAACATTTTTAAGCCCCATAGCTGTTAGAGCCGCGATTTCTTAAAAAATTCGGGGATATAACAGCTATTGTGCCGGTAAGTACAAGATTTAACGAATTTAACACGTGTTAATACCACCATGTCTAATTTAGTTAAGGTTGACTTGCCCGCTGCCTCGGAAGCGGGAAATCTCGAAGCATTAGCACTGTCTAATACAGAAATTGACGAAAAGCTGCGCTCGGTGCCGGTGTTTACGATTACAGACGCGACTGGTGCGCCCCTGATCGCTTCTGTTCCCAAAAAAGGTGAGGGTCAAAGCGGCAATGATTCAGTGGCAGGAATTTTTATCAGCCAGCAGGATGCTCAAGCTTTTGTCGATCAACTGAAAACCAAAAATCCTGAGTTGGCGGCGTCGGTGCGCGTGATGCCGGTGTCGCTGGGGGAAATTTATCAGCTTTCTCAAGCAAATAAAGGCAAGCCGGAGGAGGTGCAATTTTCTTACGTTCCGGCCCAGCAGCAGGTGCAGTCGGCTAAAACTGTTCTTCAGCAGACTGGTCAACAGGTTAACGAGTTCAACGGTGTACCTCTGTTTTTGGCCAGAGGCGGTCCGGAAAATGGTTATTTGACGATTCAGCGCAACCAGCAAGAGGTGATTCCCATGTTTTTTAACAAGGAAGAACTGCAGGAACTGGTGGAGCGCTTCAAGCAGCAGCAGCCCAACGTGACAGCCACAATTAAGATTGAGGTGGTGACTTTGGAGAGCGTTTTGGAAGCTTTGCGTACTGAGGACGACGAGTTCTTGAACCAATTGATTTTGGTGCCGCCGCGGGAGTCGCTGGATTTTGTGCGCGAGGGTTCTGGAATTCTCACAGACTTTGAGCAGTTGAGGGCTTTTAATAACTTATTGACTGCATCCGCTAGCGGGCTTTTTCTTGACTTAACTCTTGGCAATGATTTATTTCAAATACCTCCAAACAGTGGGACTCAATTTCCTGGTGGCGTGCGAGCTTTAGACGGTAATGATACCGTGAGTGGTTCATCAGATGATGATGTAATTAATGGGAATGCTGAAAATGATGTGCTGCGTGGCGGCGCTGGTAGCGACTTGCTGCGGGGTGGCAAAGGCAGCGATTTAATTTTCGGAGATGATGGCAGCGATATTCTCAGCGGCGGTCAAGATAATGATAGTCTAGACGGCGGAAGTGGCAGTGATTTTTTGCGGGGAGGTAGAGGAAATGATACTCTCAACGGCGGCGAAGGCAATGATTTTTTATTAGGCGATGCAGGTTTTGATATTCTTACGGGCGGCGGCGGAACAGATACTTTTATTATCAAAACGGATGTTGATGCAGGGGTGCGGGATGCAAATTTTGCCGATCGAATTACCGATTTAAATCAAGGGGATAGAATTGCAATCGCAGGCAGTATCAGTCTTAATGACCTCAATTTCAATGCGGAGGGTGCAAACACGCTAATCTTGTTAGCTAATGGCGACATTTTAGCCAATGTTTTAAATGCAACACCGGCAACTGTTCGCAGTGCCACATTCATCGCATCCACTACAGATTCGATTCTGAACTTGGGGTAATCGCGATCGACCTCCGCAATATCAGTTTCACGGGCATTCATTCATCCCGACTCCGTTCGGGGTGAGATTTATGGCACATTAACTCCTAACAACCTAAATCGATAAGGCCGCCAACTCAGCATACTTCAAAAAAAATCAAGCATTTATGCCCAGTCGTCCAAGCCTGTGTCACAATTGTTTACAGTTTTGTCAATCTAGTAGAAACTTTAAACTACCTATCAGTCATGGAACTGCTTTATCAATACGCTTGGCTGATTCCTGTCCTGCCACTGGCAGGCGCAATGCTAGTAGGTCTAGGCTTAATCACCTTTAACCAGGCAACCAACAAACTCCGACAAGCGAATGCGATATTAATCGTCTCCGCGCTCGGAGGGTCAATGGTACTCTCTTTCGCATTGCTGTGGAGTCAACTACAGGGCCACGCACCCTACACCCGCACTATTCAGTGGGCTTCTGCTGGCGACTTTTCGCTGAATATGGGCTATATCATCGACCCCCTGACGGCGGTAATGCTGGCGATCGTCACTACGGTCGCCTTTTTGGTGATGATTTACACCGACGGCTACATGGCTCACGATGACGGATACGTGCGCTTTTACGCCTACCTGAGCATCTTCAGCGCGTCGATGTTGGGCCTGGTAATCAGCCCGAACATCGTTCAGATTTACATTTTTTGGGAACTCGTAGGTATGTGTTCGTACCTGCTAGTCGGGTTTTGGTACGATCGCAAACCCGCTGCTGACGCTTGCCAAAAAGCTTTTGTCACCAACCGCGTCGGCGACTTCGGCCTGCTGCTGGGCATCCTCGGCATTTACTGGGCCACCGGCAGCTTTGAATTTGAGGTGATGGGCGAGCGTCTCCACTCTTTAGTCGAATCCGGTGCTCTTTCGGCGACTCTGGCGACAATCTTCGGCGTCCTGATATTTTTGGGGCCAGCAGCCAAATCTGCTCAATTCCCCCTCCACGTCTGGCTCCCAGACGCAATGGAAGGCCCGACACCGATTTCGGCCTTAATCCACGCCGCGACAATGGTAGCCGCCGGCGTATTCCTGATCGCTCGGATGTACCCGGTGTTTGAAGGGCTGCCTGCAGTCATGAATTTGATCGCCTGCACCGGCTGTTTTACGGCATTTATGGGTGCTTCGATCGCGATTACCCAAAATGACATCAAAAAAGGCTTAGCCTACTCCACCATCTCCCAACTCGGCTACATGGTGATGGCAATGGGCGTCGGCGCTTACAGTGCCGGACTTTTCCACTTGATGACTCACGCTTACTTCAAAGCAATGCTGTTCCTGTGTTCAGGTTCAGTGATTCACGGTATGGAAGCAGTTGTAGGCCACAACCCCGCACTCGCTCAAGATATGCGAGTCATGGGCGGCTTGCGGAAATATATGCCCATTACCGCTTCTTGCTTTTTAATCGGAAATTTGGCAATCTGCGGAATTCCGCCGTTTGCAGGTTTTTGGTCAAAAGACGAAATCCTCGCCAGCGCCTTCGCAGCAAATCCCGCTCTGTGGGCTGTTAGCTGGCTGACGGCCGGGATGACCGCGTTTTATATGTTCCGAATGTATTTCAGCACCTTTGAGGGCGAATTCCGGGGCAATGACAGCGCCATCAAACGGCAACTCTTGCAACCCGGTGTTGTTTTTGGCCCGGGAGCGATGAACGTTAAGGAATTGGCATCAACTGGCGACAGTCACGATGAGCACGACCATTTGCCTCACGAATCTCCTCTGACAATGGCTCTGCCGCTAGTGTTGCTGGCAGTACCTTCTGTGTTTATCGGTTTTCTCGGTACGCCGTTTGCCAATTATTTCGAGAAGTTTGTTCGCGCTCCTGGCGAGTCTCTCGAAGAAGTTTTGGAACACGCTGCTGAGTTCAATTTGACGGAATTTTTGATTATGGGCGGAAGCTCTGTAGGTATTGCTTTGCTGGGCATTACTTTGGCTTCTCTGATGTATTTGAGCCGTAAAATTGATGCTGGGGCGATCGCCCAAAAAATCAAACCGCTTTACGAGTTCTCCCTCAACAAGTGGTATCTCGACGATATCAACGATTTTCTCTTTGTCAAAGGCAGCCGCCGTTTAGCGCGGCAAGTCATGGAAGTGGATTTGCGAGTCGTCGATGGTGTAGTCAACTTGACAGGGCTTCTCACCCTGGTTAGTGGCGAAGGTTTGAAATACTTTGAGAGCGGTCGCGCTCAATTTTATGCCCTGATTGTGTTTGTCGCAGTTCTGGGTTTTGCGATCGTTTCTGGAGTTAGTTAAATCGGTAGGGATACGGCATGGTTCCAAGCGTGTCAACAACCATGTCAAACCGACCGTATCTCTTGTTTGTCTCGAAGTCTAGATCCTCCCTAATCCCCAGCGCTGTTTCATTCTTGAATTTTAGCACAGCTAAAATTCTGAATGAAAAAATTCCTATCCTCATCGGAAACTCAAAATTCAACTATCAATTTTATTGATAGTTGAATAAGCTGTTTTTATTGCTGTGAATGGGTTTGGGGATTATGTTTTTTAAATTGCGCTCGGGTAATTGAGCTAATATACCTTGTTAATTAAGTAAAAATATCAGCTTTTATAGTTTGTAGTTTAGCCGGTAGTGGTCAAGAAGTAATGATGGTAAAATAGTAGCCTCGATAAGTTTTTTCTAAACTATGCCGAATTGTCCCCTTTGCTCTTCTTCCCGAACCGTGAAAAACGGTCACATTCACACAGGAAAACAAAGATTCAAATCTTACGACTGTGGTCGGCAATTTGCCATTGAATCCAGACAAGAAGGTGATCGACCCAGCGACGAAAGAACTAATCGACCGATTATTGCTAGAACGCCTCTCTCTTGCGGGCATCGCCCTTGCAGTCAAGGTTTCGGAGCAATGGCTTCAAGATTATGTTAACCGGAAATACGCTCGAATGCCCCGCACCGTACAGGTGTTATCAAAAAAAAAGGGAAAGCTAGCGATTCAATGTGATGAATTATGGTCGTTTGTAGACCATAAAAGCAATAAACAGTGGGTATGGTTAGCCTTGGACGTTAAGACCCGTGAAATTGTCGGGGTTTACATTGGGGCAAGAGACTCGGCCGCTTTGGTATTTGATCCATCATTACAATTTGTCATTACTTGTTTAGGACTACTAAGGAAGGATAGTCCCTAACAAGTAATGATAAGCTGTTGTGCCTTTAAATATGGTATAATTAAAACTTAATTTCTTCAAGAAGTCCAAAAAGACCCACCAAAAATCATCTCAATTCAAAACAAATAGAGAAACTACAAAAAGCTTTAAAATAGGAAGAACACGGAGATATCAGAGAAAAAATTATGGTGTTGCTTAATCAGGGTATGAAAATATAAGTTGAAAATCCCGAAGCTTTGTGGATATTGGTTTTTATGACTTGCATATTTAGCTCTTCATACCCTAAATAAGTAGTCAGACAGAATTAATTACACAAATACATAGTATAATGATATTTCCGGCAAAATTATGAGTTAATTACAGTTTCATATGATGTTTATCAGAGAAATAAACCCTCTTTCGTCTAAATTGCTCGACTCGAATTTATCGCCAAAGCCGACATCATCAGGTACGTCAACGAGCACATTGCCTCATATTAGCTTCGCAAAAAGTAAAAAAAGGAGAGTTAATGAATATTTTCAGCATAAGTTATAAGACCCTCTATAACTGGTTTAATCGGTGGGAATTAGAGGGAATGATAGGACTTTATAATAAACCCGGAAGAGGTTCTAAGCCACTATTTAACTCTTCGCAGAAAGCCCAAATTAAAGAGTGGGCTAAACAAGAACCAAGGCAATTAAAAAATGTTAGCCAAAAGGTTCAAGAGACCTGGGTCACAACTCCCAGTACAAAAACAATTAAAAGAATACTAAAAACTCTAAATATGAGTTGGCATCGTATGCGAAAAGGAGTTGCAGGAACGCCTCCAGCACAGGAATATCAAGAGAAAAAGGCGCAATTAGAAGAATTAAAGCAATTGGATGAGCAGGGTAAAATTGATTTATATTACTTGGATGAAACGGGATTTTGTTTGATTCCTTGTGTCCCCTATGGCTGGCAGGATATCGGAGAATATTTAACAATTCCTAGTCGTCGTAGTCAGCGAATGAATGTACTAGGAATTATGAATCGAAATAACCATCGTGAAACTTATATTTCATCTCAAAGTATTAATTCAGATGTGGTTATTGCCTGTATTGATGCTTTTTTTCCCACAGTAGATAAGCCAACGGTGATTGTCACAGATCAAGCTTCTATTCATACCAGTGATGCTATTGTTGACAAACTTGAAGAGTGGAAACAACGTAATATTACTCTTTTTGAGTTGCCTTCTTATTCACCTGAATTAAATTTAATTGAAATTTTATGGCGGTTTATTAAGTATGAATGGATTGAGATATCTGCTTACAAGAATTGGGGTACTTTTGTTAAGCTGTTCGACATCTAAACTGCATTAACTCGCGTTACCTTTGTTTTTGATGTTTCGGTTCCATTTCATAATTAATTCTCCTTCATTTAAAAGTTTATGTAACAGTGATTCTAGTTTTTCAATGGATTCAAATAATCTATTAGCAACATATTCCTTGGCGGAATGCCATACTAATTCAACTAGGTTATAGTCAGGGCTATACTTGGGCAAAAACTCTATAATTAGGGTTTGCTGAATAATCGATCGCAAACTAAGAACAGGAGCGATCGATATATTCAAACTCAACTAAAGATAGATTT
>NZ_JAUBPR010000282.1:0-1513 GCF_036700845.1 Microcoleus sp. S13_C5 | reverse complement strand
TTGGCTGGCATACATTCTAACTAATGATCGCTTATCTTATATTTCTATTATACAATCTAGCTGCGTATCAGCTTATCCCACCAAGAAAAGCTCCTTTTGTATCGAAGGGAATAGATACTACTATTCCATCTTTGTTGGGAAGTTTAGGCACTGGGTATTTTTCCAGAAAGGCGTCAATCTCAGCCTTGAGCTTTTCAGTATTGCCACTAATCCGACTTTCTAAATGACTTTGCAGCATATCGAGTAAATAACCGAAAGCGTATTCTTGAGCCTCTTTCTCTTTGTCGTATCTCTGGCGAATCATTTGTTCTATAAACTCTACATCGATCTTTTTTGCCGCATAGGTCTGAAATGATTGGCGGGTATCTTTCTCTAATTCCTTAATTTGTTTGCTCACTTGACTGCGTTTTTGCCGCATTTCTCGCTGACGTTCAGGTTCATTTTTCTGCGCTTTGTCAAGCTCCTTTCGATACTCCTCTATTTTGGCAACAGTTGTTTGATATTGCTCAATCGAGTTAGCGTATTCTTGTTTTTTGTCATTTTTGACCGCATTAATTTCGCGGTCGATACGAGAGATGACTGGTTTAGGAAGAGTCTCGCAGAGGAGTTGAGTTAAATCATCAAAGAGACGCTGACAGCGCTCCGGCTTTTCTGACCAGAAAGTGAAGAAACGCTTTTGCACATCTTCCTTGATAATATCGCGCTTTGTTAGCTTCCGACGAAACTCTATAGCAGTTTCATCAAGTTCTTTATACAGTCTGGCTGAAGCTTTATTGAGAATTTTGGGAAGCTCATCGTCAGGGATACTCGGATCTGCGTGTGTCGCCACAATAAAGAAATTGCCTAGCGTCGGAAAGTCGTTGCACTCATTCTCTGGGGCCGGCAACAAACGCAGCAAATTCCGAAGTCGCACCATATCTTGACCATTGATGTGACCCTTGGCAGGAGAAGCATAAAGCAAGACATTAGCAATTTTGGTGGCACTATTAGCTTTCTCAACATCCTTCGATACTTCATCTTGTTTATCAGAGTAACCGGGAAGGTCAATCAGATTACACGCTCTTAACAAAGGAGCATCTACATAAACTATAGCTGTATGTCCGCCGTCATTGCTGTCGTCAGAGTCATCATATTGGTGTACGCCATATTTTTCTAGCAGGTCAAAGGAGCCGAATTGCAAAAAATGCTTCTGACAACGCTCCCTATCCTCTAAATATAGGAAGTCAAAATTTAGCTTGCCGTTTTCATCTTGCCAAAATTTCTCATCAATAATTCCCACGTTTCCATCAAACCATTCGGGGCGACTTTCCACATGACAAACAATGGTAATGACTCTTGTTGCAGGCTGATAGCCTGTTGGCAATACTTTTTGGCCTAAAAGAGTAAGCTGTTCGACATCTAAACTGCATTAACTCGCGTTACCTTTGTTTTTGATATTTCGGTTCCATTTCATAATTAATTCTCCTTCATTTAAAAGTTTATGTAACAGTAATTCTAGTTTTTCAATGGATTC
>NZ_JAUBPR010000157.1:0-12418 GCF_036700845.1 Microcoleus sp. S13_C5 | reverse complement strand
GCTTAACCCTTACACCTGTTTAACTTTTAAGTTCTAGAGCAGAAAACTAGCACGCATTTTCTGGTAGGTACTTGAACGCTTACCTTAAACGTAGTGGGCGAACCACTTAGACTGGTCAACTCGGCAATTTCTGTGCCCGCGCTGTCTCGGTACTCCGAGCAGCGCCGGGTGATTGACCTTCTCCAAGAAAGGATGAATCATCATTTCAATGGTATAAAATAATTCGACTCGCTCCTGTGCTTGTTGAATTTTCAGGTTTTATCATCGCTCATCAAGCATAAACGCGAGGTTTGCGAGCGCCAAGAGCAGCACCAATCATTGCCCCTGCCAAACTCAGCAAAGAGCCAAGTAGAAATGACCAAGTAGCTTTAGCTGTATTACCAGCTATATCGCGAACTTGATTTGGGTCTACATTCGGCGCTTGATTCGGTATATTAACGCCGCCCTGTTGTT
Organism: Microcoleus sp. S13_C5; assembly: GCF_036700845.1. Lineage (NCBI taxonomy): Bacteria > Bacillati > Cyanobacteriota > Cyanophyceae > Oscillatoriales > Microcoleaceae > Microcoleus > Microcoleus sp. S13_C5. Next base: position 11,965 of record NZ_JAUBPR010000157.1, on the reverse strand, counting down.
GTACTTGATTGGCAATTTCTCCAGCATTAGCAGCGGCAGCGCCAACAGCACCCGATATCCCGCTTCCTAATAACCAAGCACTAAGTGCTAATGTAGCTCCCCAAAGAATTGCTGCATTCAAAAATGCTGTTTTCTTGGTCATCGGGCCGCAGCTTTGAGCCATCACCCAACCGCCCAAAAATAGGGAAATCAGCAAACTGATAATCGACCAAATTACGACCCCAATACCAACGGAACCTGCATCGGCACCTGTTGCACCCGCGCTTAATCCGATCGCCATTGCCAAAGCGCTTAAAATTAGTTGAGTACCCAGAGCGATCGCAATTCCTGCCAAAATTGGCCCCCACCTCACTTGGTCGTGGTAATCCACCGGCGGATTGACGATTGTAGGCTCAGTGAGTTCACTGCCCGATCGATCTGGATAAGTCATAAAAGATTAACCCCTGCGTTACGCGATCATTTTTTTTGTTGAAGGTAATTTAATTTTACTTAATCATCATTACCAGAATATCTACCGATGGGCCTAATATTTTTAATTTGAAAATTTTAAATATCAAAAGTAGTAATTTCGCTCATAAACCGAAATCTCATTCAGAAAAAACCCCCCAGCAGCTAGTTATAGATGTCCTTAATTTTGTAGGCTCTCCCGTAGTAGACGTGATAAGAAAACCCGATAAAACGTTGTGAGAGCTTAGCTTGTGGCATAAAGGTTGTAGGTTGGAACCCTTAGAACGAAAGCCAACTTGTTAGCCTGAGATAGTTGGGTAACGCTATGCTCAACCCAACCTACGAATAATTAGATAAATTTATCAATTTCAGGACAAAAGAGCTAAATTCATCTACCTAAAGATAGAAAAATTTAAAAAAATATCGCTATCTTGACGATATTCAATTTGCTGAATCATTCATAAGAAGGAAGTAGGAGAACTGATATCTATCTAAAGTAAGTACACAAGTTGATGTAGATAGTACAGGAAACAACAATGTTACTTTACAAAATTGAGGATTTTAATCCCAACTACCGCCAAGCAGCTTTTGAGGAGGACGATATCAAAGGGCTGGATGTGTATGGCGGAAGTACCCATGATAAAATTGGCACGATCGATACTGTGCTGGTAGATGAGACAGGACGTTTCCGCTATTTTGTGGTAGAGACTGGTTCTTGGGTTTTTGGCAAAAAAGTTTTACTTCCCATCGCTCTTTGTCGCATTGATTTTAAGGGGCGGCACGTTTACGCTACAAATTTGCGGAGTAAAGACCAAGTGGAAAAACTACCCAGGTATGAGCATGGAATCGCAGTTGATTACAATTATGAAGAACAAGTGCGGGGTATTTATCGGACTTCAACAGTAGAAGCGTCTGCACCAGTAGAAGCATCCTTACCTTTAGAAGCACCTGTTCCAGTTTCTACAACACATTCTGTCTCGCCTCAAGCTCGTAAACCTGCTTATGACCGGGATACCTATACTTACGATATGGAGCCTGAATTGTATCAGATGAACGAACAGGATCATCAAAAACTCAAACTGTACGAAGAACGATTAGTTGCAGATAAAACCCGTCGCAAAACAGGCGAGGTAATAATTGGCAAGCAAGTTGAAACCCAAACGGTAAAACTCGAGGTTCCTGTAGAAAAAGAGCGAGTTGCGATCGAGCGTACTACTCCCGAATATGCAGGGAGTCGAGTAACTCCAGATACCGCCTTCAAGCAACAAGAAACGGCACATTTTGAAATCTACGAAGAAACTGTCAATATCAAAAAGCAAGCGTTCGTGCGCGAGGAAGTGCAAGTCAGAAAAGAAGTTGATCGAGATACGGTTGAGGCAACAGACACAGTACGTCGCGAAGAGTTAGATGTAAAAACAGAATGGGAATCGGATCGAAAAAAAAGTAATCCGCTTTAAATCAGCCAAAGAGTCTCGTTAAAAATGCAAAAATCAGGAGGAGATTTCTCATGTCTAATCGCAGGCATTTACAGTCAATCAGCGTAGCATTTTTAGCTTTAGCCATTAGTGTCCGTGGCACTGGCTTTGTGCTAAGTTCCCAGCAAGTTGCTGCTCAACAAGCTAAATCGAAATTTCCTGATGTACCGCCGAATTACTGGGCGCGTCCGTTTATTGATTCCTTAGCTGAAAAAGAGATTGTTACCGGATATCTAAACGGAACTTTTAGACCCAAACAGGCTGTGGATCGGGATGAATTTTCGGCGATGATCCACCAAGCTTTTAATCGAGCAAGCATTAGAAAGATACCGAGTGGAAGTTACTTTAAAGATGTGCCTAAAAACTATTGGGCAGAAACTCCGATTAAAGAAGCTTATGAAACAGGATTTATGAATGATTTTCCCGGAAAGGAGTTTCGTCCGAAGCAGCCCTTGACTAAGGCACAAGCATTAGTTGTGTTAATGAGGGGTTTAAATATGGATTACAATCCCCCTGTTGTCAAAACTGATCGAGCTGCTGCAACTCCAGCAAGCCCAACTCCAGTAAATAAACGTCGAATTGCTAGGAACCGTTTGGCATTTCCCCTCGCAGCGACTGTTTTGATGCAGCCGTTATTACCTGTAGTGGCAAGGCAGCAGCCTGCGGCTGCGCCCGCACCTAAATCGGCTAAGGCTGTTCCACCAACAACGACAAAAGCTGCAACTGCGCCTGCTAAAAATTCGGCATTAGATTTTCTCAATTCGTACTATAAAGATGCCGAGAAACTTCCTAAATATGCGGTTGAGCCAGTGGCAGCAGCGACAAAGGCAAAGATAGTGGTCAACTATCCAGATCCCAGAGTTCTTAATCCGAACGAGTTGCTCAGTCGGGGTAGTGCTACTGCCCTAATTCATCAAGCTTTGGTCAATCAAGGTCAGATAGAACCGCTTCCAGACAAGGAAGCTGCTAAGTACATTCCTAACAGTCCACGTCGCTAGTTCTCCCCTCAACATTAACTTTTTTACCCCAGGATTCGATTGACTCGAAACCAGCGATAGCCGTAGGATTCTAAGGGAATAGAGGGCGAGTCGGCATCGATAGATTCATAGAGGCGATCGCCAAATAAATCGAACAGATTGCTGTATTCGTTAGATTTGATCGTAGCGGTACAAGGCTTGTCGGCTAGATTGTGGACAGCGATCACCGTCCTGCCTTGCCAGTCGCAGCAGTGGGCTAACACCGAGGGAGAGTCGGTTTCCAGAATGTGCCACTTGCCCATACCCAACTCAGGACATTGCTTGCAGATGCGGATTGCACGTTCCATCCAGTTAATTAATGAGCCAGGATCGCGCTGCGCTGCGGCGACATTGACTTGTTTGTAACCGTATTCTCCGTGGGTGATCGCAGGTCTGGCAAGGGCATCAGTTGCAGCCGTCGAGAAGCCACCATTCGCTGCATCTGACCATTGCATCACCGTGCGGACGCTGCCTCGACCTTCCAGCGAAAGGTCATCGCCCATGCCAATTTCTTCGCCATAGCGCAGCATCGGTGTACCAGGCAGAGTGAAAAGCAAGCTGTAGACCAGTTCAATCCGGCCGCGATCGCCTCCCATCATCGGTGGTAAGCGACGACGAATCCCGCGCCCGAAAATTTGCATAGTTTCATCAGGGGCAAATGCTGCAAAAATTTCCTCTCGTTCCGATGAAGTAATGCGGTCTAGCGTCAGTTCATCATGGTGGCGCACAAAATTAAGCCACTGACAAATATCAGGAATATCCGGTAAGATTTTTAGTCCATCGCGCAATGCTGTGGATTCTTGACGCGCCAGGGCCAAAAACAGATACTGGTTCAGCAAAAAGTTGAACAGGATGTGCATTCTGTCGCCCTTAGCAAAGTAGTTTGTCCCAATTAAAGATATATCTATCAATATAAAGGTAGATGAAATCTCTATCAAGATAATAAATTAATTAATTACGTTTTTTAAATAAAAAAACGGTTGCTCAGGCTGATTACCCTTAGCAGGAGCAACCGCTACCAATTTCCGATTAGATGTTCATCCAAATAGCCAAGTTGTTTAGCTTGTAGCTGCACTGCCTTAGCTCTCTTTCACCAAGACAGTGCAAAACCAACAACCTTAGTTAAATCTGCCAACGCTTGTAACTCCTGACGGCATAGGAGTTGTGTTTGCCTTTAGCGATCGCCAATGCTGCCAACTAATCTTCAACCCAATTGAGTAACCCAAGAGAAGTAACAGCTCCAAAAAAGTGAGCGCCAATCAGATTGACGTTTGCCATCGTCACAAAAATATCTAGGGAACGAATCACATTTTCTGGCGCATAAGCTGCCATAGCTTGGGGCTGACTAAGAGTTTTCGCTAGCACTACAGCCACTGTTTCTTCTGAAGCGACAAACGCGATTAATACCCCCACCAAACTAGAAACTAATCCAATCCGTAAGGTGTGAGTAATATGTTCTTTGCTGGGATATACCTGGGAATTTTCGGCGTGCAAAAGTCTGCCTAAAAGCCTATAGCGAAAATCCCAAAAAATTCTAAAGCACAGCAATAACAGGCCAACTATCGCTAAAAATACCCCGAAACCAATACCTGCATTATTATTGGTTTGCTCACTCATGTTGCGACCCAACATAGCAAACAATAAAACAATGCCGGAAACAGCACCAAAGAATAACTGTATCCAGAAGCTAAATCTACTAAACAAGCGAAAAGTTGCGACAAATTCGCTTTGGGTCAGCGGTTGCGACAAGGATTCTGGTTGATTCAGTTGAGTCATTATATACACCTTATTGCTGAATTGATCATCAAAACAAACGAGGTAAGAAATAGGTTCTGCTTGTCTTCCTGTCGCAAGCGATCGCCTTGTGGTTAGCTCTTATAGTTTTCCTGAAAAGTCAGTTAAGGGCAGGACAGGATGCCTGATGTTTGGGAACCGAATTAGGCAATTTCCGGTAAATAAAAGGTTGAACTCAACACAGCCACTGCCGTTGTGGTTGATTTGATTTTCCTAAAATCCTCCCGGTTCTGAACAATCAACTTCTTGCGACAATGGGAATTTAGAGTCTTAAAAATCGACTTAGGCAAAACGTCTCTTGTTTCTGTTCACCATCTGAAAATCTTGCTTCTATCTCTATTTAATCTAACTAGCCCAACCTTGCCATCTGTCTGATGCCATAATAAAATATCCACCTGATGGAAGATGATGGAGGAAAAATTTATGATAAAGCTTTGAGTTAAGTGCGATCGATCGGACTATTGGCGATAGATGCTTGATTCCCAACTGTCGCACTGGGGCGCATCCATTCTTGCAACGTCCATAAGCTAGTTAGAGCAGCTATTGCAGCTCCCAAACTATCCATAATCAAATCAATAATCGTATCATTCAGGCTCTCAATCACTCCGGTTGAGAGAACAATACCAGCCCTCCATTCGGCAAATTCCCACAAAGCACCAATCGCAATCCCAAAACTCGTTATTGTTAGCAAATACAGCAGTTTATGGTTGCGAAAAATACTCAGCATTGAACTGTATGCTAAAAAACTCAATGCTAAAGTCACGGCAAAAGTCGTGAAAGCATAAACAATTTCATCATAAAGTCCCGGTTGGTAAAACAGTCCGAAAACCCAGCCTCCGGCGTTGAGTAAGGCAGCAAGCACAAACAGGAAATCAAACAGCGTTGGCAAGCGATCGTCCATCACCACAAACGCTAGGGATGCTACTAAGAATAAGGCTAACCCCAAGGCATTTTGCCCATTTCCCTTAGTAAGAGCAACTATTACTGCTATTTTGGTGCAAAGATTGCAGCAGTCGGGTGCTAAGCCGGAAGTGGCGATCGCCTTAGCAGTTGCGATTCTACTCACAGCGATCGCTGTCTTGCTAACTCTCATCGTAACGCCTCTGAGCAATCAATTTCAATAGTTGTTCCAACTTCGCTAGGAATAGAACAACTACGAGTTTGGAGCAATTAGTTGCAAGCAAGATTACCCGGATAAATTTTCTATAACCTTTCCATTATTGACGATTTAAGCCAAGAAAATAAAACGTTTTATCGGTGGACTACATTGCATATTTATGGGCTATTTTCCAACTATCTAATTTTGATTCTCAATACCTTATTAATTACCGTTTTGACCATCATGCTTCTGATAAATCTAATGCCATACCGCCACGCAACTATCAGCCTTTTCCCGGCTTTTTACCGTCAGCGAGCCGATGAAATTCTCTCAAAATGGGAAGAGGGTTTAATGGGTTGGCTGGCCAGGGTTGCATTAAGCAGGAGTCTTATTGGTATTACAAGCATTATTGGTTTGTCTGTGTTGCAAGTTCCACTGCCTTTTGTGTACGGGCTTCTGGCATTCATATTAGCCTTAATTCCCTATAAGGGCGCAATTTTAAGCGTAATTCCACCCCTGCTGCTGGCTTTATTAGATTCGCCTTCAAAAGCAGGCGCGGTGTTGTTGCTTTATTTCCTAATTCAACAAATTGAAGGCAACTTGGTCACACCTATCATTATGGAAAAGCAGGTATCTCTGCTGCCCGCTTACACCTTAGCTATTTTGACAGCATTCGGATTTTTCTTTGGCTTTTTGGGATTATTTTTAGGGCTACCAATTCTAATTGTTATTCAAATTTGGGTTAAAGAAGTTTTAATCAAAGATATACTAGACCGCTGGCAGACGGCTCCATCAGGGAAGTCCGTTAATAACCCATAAAGCTATAATTGTCAAGCCCAATTTATGTGAAGTTTATCAATCAATCAACCGATGAGACTCCCGCTCAAGACAGATGACAAAAATCTCTAAACAAGCTAATAATTAAATTATATATATAATAACATAAATTATTTGTTGAAAAACTCAGTTAACTGGAAAGGAATGCACCATTGCCTATGCCAGCAGTCGTTAACAACTAAAGTATAAAAAATATGAAACGGGACAACTCACCCACCGACAGCATTAAAGACTCAATTGGACAGGCAGCTTCTCATCCCTGGTTTGAGCGACTGGCAAGATTGGGATATGCTTCCAAAGGCTTAGTTTACTTTATTGTCGGTTTTCTAGCAGCACAAGCAGCCTTTAGTATGGGCGGCAGGACAACCGATACTAGCGGTGCATTATCAGAAATTGTTAACCAACCTTTCGGTAAATTTCTGCTATTTCTTGTAACGATTGGCATTATTGGTTATGCCCTTTGGCGTATCGTTCAGACAATTCTCGACCCAGAACACCAAGGACAGAAAATGGATGCCAAGCGAATTGCCCAACGCATTGGCTACGCATTAAGTGCTTTAGCTTACGCAGGTTTGGCTTTAACGGCTGTAAAACTGATCATGGGTTCGGGCGGTGGTAATAGCGATACAACCGAAGATTTGACAGCCAAAATTTTAGCGCAACCGTTTGGAGAATGGCTGGTAGGATTGGCGGGAGCAATTGTTATTGGTGTAGGTTTTGCTTATTTCTACGAAGCATATAAAGCCAAATTTCGCCGCCATTTCAAGCTAGATAAAATGAGCCAAACCGAGCAAACTTGGGCGACACGGTTGGGTCGATTCGGAATTGCTGCGCGTGGAATCGTTTTCGTTATAATCGGTTTTTTCTTAATTCAAGCAGCAAGGCTATCGGATGCCAGTCAAACGAAGGGATTGGGCGAGGTGTTGGGAATTCTGGCACAACAACCTTTTAGTCCAGTGATTTTGGCTCTAGTACCTTTGGGTTTAATTGCCTATGGTATCTACTCGGTAATTGAAGCTCGCTATCGGCGAATTTTCCGTTCGTAAGCTTGCCCGTTATACAGAAAGTTATGAATTTTGAGTACAACAATTTTTTTAATTAAAAACTTATCTAACTCAAAGCTCAAAACTTTTACAAGGCTTCCTGATTAAATCACCTGCTTTTAAGTCTGGATATTTTAACTCAAAACTCAGGGCGGGCACGGGGGTACAGCCCGTACTCAACTCAAAATTCCTAAAAACTTATGGCACAAATTGGTTATCACGCTTCCCACGAACAGTTTAAGCCCAGCGAACTGCTGAAATATGTCCAAATGGCAGAACAAGCTGGCTTTACCCATGCCCTTTCTTCGGATCACTTTCATCCTTGGAGTGAAGCGCAAGGACAAAGTGGTTTTGCTTGGTGATGAAAGGCCTGCTGAGCTTCTTGAGCTGCAACTGGCTCAGGCTTTACTAAAAAAATTGTCGCACCGATGCTAAACGAGAAAGCTAGGAATGCTACACTTATTAGCGGCAAACACCAGCAATTAAACATGAAAAATCACCTCCTTTTTTGGCAGTTGTAGTGATTTTTTAGGTGCGTATTTGCGCTTCAACGCTAATGTGGGCGAAGACAGCGCAACTACAAAACCTTGTACAATTCATTCGCACTCTAACGCCCTTCCCTCTTCACGTCCAACTCTTCACGACGCAGTGTTTCCGTTGCCTCAACAATCTCCGTTTCAACTTCTTTCCTGATGTTAACTTCTTCGCGCACGAAAGCTTCTTTTTTGATATCAGCAGTTTCTTCGTAAACTTCCATACGCATCACCTTTTTCTGCTTGAAGGGAGTATCCCGATTTACGGGCGCACCAGCCTTTCCGGGAGTTACACTCTCAATTACAACTCGCTCTTTTTCTGTTGGAATTGAAACTCGTGCCGTGTCGGTTTCTACTCGCTTGCCAATTGCTACCTCGCCAGCTTTGTGACGGCTTTTTTCTGCAACCAGTCGTTCTTCGTAGAGTCGGAATTTGTGATGCTCGCGCTCGTTCATCTGATACAATTGAGGCTCTTGTTCGTAAGTGTAGGTGTTGCGGTCATAACCAGCAGCGCTAGCTTGGTTAGAGACAGAACGCGGCATAGAAACTGGTGCAGATGCTTCTAAAGGCAACGATGCTTCTACAGGTGCAGACGCTTCTACAGTTAGAGTACGATAAACACCCCGAACTTGTTCTTCATAATCGTAATCCACCACCATCCCATCCTCATACCTGGGTAGTCTTTCTGCTTGGTCTTTACTCTTCAAACCCGTCGCGTAGATGCGTTCTGCATCAACGTCAACTCGACAAAGAGCAACTGGAACTAATACCTTTTTGCCAAAGATCCAGAAACCCGTGTCAACAACAAAATATCGGAAACGCCCTGTCTCATCAACTAGCGCGGTATCGATAGAGCCAATCTTCTCATCTGTATTTCCAGCATAGATATCCAGACCTTTGATATCTTCGCCATTAAAAGCAGCTTCGCGGTAGTTGGGATTAAAATCTTCAATTTTGTAAAGTAACATACGAACTCTTCCCTTTCTATCTACATCAAGTTATGCCCCTATTTTAGATATATCTCAAATTTGATGCTTCCTTCATAAGAAGGATTAAGTGAAACAGAATAATACGAGGAGTATATTTATTTTAATCTTTTTCTGTCTTTAGATAGATGAAGTGTCATTTTTTATCGACTTCATTTCCCTCAAGTTTGACAGTGGGTTTTTAAGTGTTTTTAGAAAAAAATACATTTGTCAATTAGACTTTGATACTGTATATCAACGGAAAAATATAGACATAATTTATTACTTTAAAAATAGACTTTTATGTGAGATATTTTGGGGAAACACATTTGAAAAACTTTGCCTTGATTATGCTACTCCCTATGTTTAACTATCATTATGAATATATGCAATGCCGCCTCTTCAGCCAGCAATTTCCAATAACTGATGACTAATAAAAACCAATTCCCCGGCCTAACCAGGGAACGAAAGATATTAAAAAAAGTAATGTAGTTTTAATAAATTGAATTTGCCAAAAAGCGGCGATAAATTAGTAGCAGCGCTTGTTGATTTGAGAGCGGACGCCGGGGCGGGCAGTCCTGTGCAGGTGCCGCACCCGATCGCATTTTCCAGTCTCAAGAAAACAGTTGCATTCATATTTGAGTACCAATTAAGCTTGGCTACTGTTGCGAGTCTGGCTAGCCAGCTCCAACAGTTGCGCCCAGCGTTTTTGGACTTGTTTGGGAGTGCATTTGAGCGCGGTGGCGATCGCCTTGTCGCTTTCTTGATTCCGCTTCATTTCTAACAGTTGCTGCATTTCGGGCGCAAGTTGAGCGCGAAATGCTTCCCATTTGTCCGAAGTCATTCCCAGCTTTTGATCGACATCAGCGCCCAGCCATTCGTGAACGAGTTTCCAATTTTGAGTGCGGGCAAATTTTTCGACGTGGTACTTAAACCGTTGTTGCAAGTAGTCGCGCTGGCGGGAAGACAAACCGAGCGCGCGGTCAATTTCCGAAGCCGAAAGGTCTTGCAATTTTAAAGTTAAGTAATTCACGCATTCTGGCTGATTTTGCGATTCCAGATAGGCGATCAATTCCGAGACTACTCGATCGCGCAGCACAGCATCAGCCGGATCGACAGTTTCCGATACCATTTGCTCGCGCACTTGTTGCAGCGCCGGAGAACGGCTGTAAATTTCCGCATCTTCTCCCTTGCCCGACTCTACAGCCATTTCAATGTCGATCGCAGTTTCGGGAGGCTGGCCCTTGGCAAATCCTTGAGCGCGCAACACGATCAGGCGTTGGCGGTTGCGGCCGGGCAAACCAATTTGGCGCTTGGCGTAGTGTTCGGTGAAAGCCATGTACTCAGCTAATTCTAGCTGCGTGCGGGGCTGGTAGGTGACATCGAGTTGGTGTTCGCGGCGGAAAGCTCGCAGAGATTCGATGTAAAAGCCTTGCAAAAAGTCTTCAATCATGTTGTAGCGAGCTTGGAAGTTCAAGTTCGATCGGAAAGAAGCAACGTGGCGGTAAATCATAGCCGCGAGGTGGGAGTGCAGTTCGACGCGGCCTTGTTTGGAACCGAGGCGGTAGTATTGCAGGGTTTTTTGCAACCGGTGCTCGGCTAAGGTGATTTGCCAAGCTTCTACTTCGCCGGAAATTTGGATGCGATCGCTTTTTTGGCAAATCCGTTCGACTTCCTTAGCAATCCGCATCGCCACTGCTTGAGCGCTGCGGCTGGGAGTTTTCATTTCCGCTTGCAATTCTTTGAGGGCGAAGTCAGCCAAAGCGAGGATATCGATGCTGGGAACAGTATTGATTTCGGCGTTTGGTTCGCTGGAGGTAGCCGGAATGCAGTTGAAGCCAGAAGCGGTGTTGCAGTTGACAGTGTTGGTGGCAGCTTTGAGAGTCATGGCGTTAATCGGGTGGTAGGGCACAGCGGGTGTGCGAGGACATTTGTCAGAGAGTGAGGCGACAGTGGCTGGCGGTTTCGCTTGCTGTGCTGATTCAACTCTCTATACATTGAATGTTACGGAAGTAGAGATAACCGCAGTGATGCCAGTGTTCCACTCTCTCATGCAACAGTTTTTGGCTGCTGAATCTGATTCTAAACGCTGGGTGTGGAAGATTGATTTTATTGCCGTTAAAGCCTTACTGTACAAGCATTCTGAGCTATTGCGAAGGTAGGGCGATCGCGAAAAAGATTGACGGTGCTCCGAGGCGGCTGAGTGGACGATTTACTAACTGGCTATTTGAGGCCGTTTTGGGCGATCGAGATTATGGAATCGAGACTCGGCAGAGTGTAGCGAACTGCAATGTATTCTGAAGCTACGGCACAGTAATTCGGAAACCCGGTTAATCTGCAAATTTGATCTTATGGCAGAAGGAAGAAGGAAGAAGGAAGAAGCACAGAGAGCTTTGTTTGCAAACAATTCACGCTGATTCTTTCTCTAATACCAAAGTCACCGGCCCGTCATTATCGATCGAGACTTGCATCATCGCTCCAAACAAGCCTGTTTCAACTTTTAAGCCGCTCTGGCGCAACTTTTCGACAAATTTATCATAAAAAATTTCGGCTCGTTCAGGAGCGGCGGCTCGGTCAAAGGAAGGCCGCCGACCTTTGCGACAGTCGCCGTAGAGCGTAAACTGACTGACAACCAGCAACTGGCCCCCGATGTCTTGTACGGACTTGTCCCAGCGCCCGGTAAGTAGTTAAGCAAAATTAATTACATAATTATCTCCAAATTCTTTAAGAATTCTTTCGACAGATGAAACAAGAGA
>NZ_JAUBPR010000156.1:0-12493 GCF_036700845.1 Microcoleus sp. S13_C5 | reverse complement strand
CTCTTGTTTCATCTGTCGAAAGAATTCTTAAAGAATTTGGAGATAATTATGTAATTAATTTTGCTTAACTACTTAATTTGGCAGAATTTGGGGATTTTGACTCAACAATCGCTGCTGGCACAGTTAAATTTATTCACACCCACTTGCTAATTGTTGTTAAATTATTGAATTTTTGTTAAAAATATGTTACAATTTGTAAAGACCGTTTAAGACTATAATAAATAAATAACCCAATTTTGATCCATGCTTAATTCCAATTTGCCCGAGCCAGAATTGCTCAAAGCGTTACTAGAACCGCTGTTAGAGGATTTCAATTACTGGTTCAATCGATCGGCAAAGCTCTTAGAAACTGAGGAAATTCCCTTTCTCAGCGACGAGGATCAATCTGACTTGCTGGCACGAGTCAAACAGGCTCAGCAAGAAGTAGGCGCCGCTAAAGCTCTATTTCAAGCAACCGGAGGTCAAGTTGGGATTGAAACCACAGCACTGATGCCGTGGCACAGACTGCTCGCCGAATGCTGGCAAGTATCGGCGCGCTTTCGCTCATTGCAGTCAGCTCCCCCTGGAAAATAAGGAAGCGAGTTCAAGTTAAACTTGCAGTCAAATCCCAAACTTTTGGAAATGTGGCTGCCGACTTGACAACCTCAAACAGATTTCCAGTTAATAAGTTATTACTTGCTGAAACACTTTTGTAAATTGCTGTGTGGCTGTTTAGCCCGGAGGAGAAGATAATGTTGCACCTGCTTTATATTTTAGCTTTTACCGTTCTTGCCTTTCTGGCAGTCGGTAACTTAATCCGCAGTCTAGTCACCGTTGGTATGGAGTCCCAGCGCCCTCAACAGTTCAGGGCAAATAATCCCTACGCATCCTATCCTCGCTCTCAATCTGTACCGCATCCAGAACTTTTAGACGAACACGGAAATGTTGTCAATGAGCCCCTCTTAGTGATGCGTTCGCTGACTGTCCAAGACGCCCGCGAACAATTAGATGCTCTCTACAAATCATCTCCGGGCGGCAGCGACGAAGGGGGCGAACTAGCCTAATACAACCACAGCCGCAGCATTTATACTTAGGCGCTATGCCTCAAAAAAAATATAGGACTTACAAGCTAGGTGTCCGAAACCCTTTTTCTTCATAGATTTTGGTGAAAATCGTTTCCGCGCTTCATCGGAATAATAATTTTCCGAGTTCAGTGCGAGCTTAAGAGCTCGCGATGATGCTCGCACCCTTGGCATCATTCCGCATCTAACCAGATTGGATATAAGTCCTCAAAATAATTGGCCGTTAGTTTTTAACTAATGGCCAATTATTTGTGATTTTTGAAAGTTTAATTGCCGATTAGCCAGAGCGATCGCCAAAAACCGATACAGATGGCACTGATATCAAATAGCTCAAGAATAGTATAATGCAAGAGATCCGCAAGCGGTGCCTAACAAGTCTGAATGGTGAGAGTGCTAACGCCCGAATCGAAGCCTGAATAGATGAGTTGGCGTCAAAACCTAGAGGTAAAAACAGGTGACTTTGGGATGAACTCAAGGTCTTGGAGGCATACCTCTGCTTAGATTCGTCTAAATGATATGGCTAGCATGATATGACTTAAACAGTTGTGTTATGAAGCATAAATGTATCAGATACTGAAAAGGGATCGCTCTAAACCTCCTATCGATCCTGTTTTGTCATCGGCAAAAATGCACGTTTAAGGCTAGATGATCGTCCCTATTTCGCTACTGGCAGAACTTCTGCAAGCTTTGCCCCAACTGCGGGCACAAATTTATTTCAAATCTTCCATGACAGCCCTGTCTCACGCGATGGAAGACTTAGTTTTGGCGGGTTCCGACGACGAACCGCTAGTCATTGCAAGCTTTCAGCGAGAGCGCTTCTACCGCCAGGAAGCTCACCGCTATCAGCGAATTGCCTCACGCTCGTCTCAGGTATACGTGCTGGCAGCACCGGAAACTGACTTTAAAAATGCTTCGGAGTCTCACGAAACTGTGGCGTTTGCACCGGAGGACGGATTAAGTAAAGAGTGGCACTTAGTGGTGCTGGGGCAATACTACTCAACTTGCCTGATTTGTCAAGAAAAAATTGTGCCGATCGACAACCAGGACGATCGCGGGCCGCTGTTGATGGATCAAGCTCGCAGATTTGAAGGAATTTGGACGTTCGATCGCGAGGTAAGCTCCAAAGCTGCCGCATTGTTGCTCGATAGAATTGTCAATTATCGCCCGGAATTGGCCGAAAAGATCGAGCGAGCGCGAACTACTTACAAGCTAGTCAAAACACCGAAAAAAACGAGGAAATCCGCCACGGCCAAAGCCGCCAAACCCGACATAAGTACGGCAAAAAACTCAAAAATTCCCAATCCCAAATTGAGCGATGCTTTTACCGAACGCTTAGTAACCTACTTGCAAGCAGGCCAGCACAAATTGCTCAAAGCATACGCGGCCATCGCCGCCCAGGAACGCAAAGAACGCCTGGTAAACTTAATTACAACGGCAATGCGGCAGTCTCTCAACCCACAAGAAATCGTCGAAGTCGCAGTTCAAGAACTGGGAACTGCCCTGTCGGCAAGCCGCTGTTTAATTTATCGCTGCAAGACCGCAGATGTGGCGGTCAAAATCGATCGCGAGTTTTTGGCTCCGGGCGCTAGTTCCATGCTGGATCAGACTTGGCTGTTGCAGGAAAATCAAATATGGAACGACGCGGTGGCGCGGCAAGAGCGAGTTTACATCCAAGACACAGCACAACACCCCCTGATTGCCAATACAAAATTCCTCAAGAAAACTGTAAAAAAGTGGCAAATTGCCTCTTGGTTAATGGTGCCAGTGCTTTATCAGGGGCGGGTTTTGGGAATGGTGGAAATGCACCAGTGCCGCTCGGTTTTACCTTGGGAAGAAGACGAAATTGCTTTAGTAGAGGCGATCGCCACCCAACTCGGAGCAGCCTTAATTCAAGCCGAAACCTACGCTCATTTAGAAGATCTCAACCAACAATTAGAAGCATTAGACCGCACTCGCAGCAATCTAATTGCCATCACCGGACACGAACTCCGCACTCCTCTTTCTACGATTCAAGTTTGTTTGGAAAGTTTGAACTCCGAACCAGATATGCCCCCAGAATTGCGGCAAATCATGTTAGAAACTGCCCTCGGTGATGCCGATAGAATGCGGAAACTCGTGCAGGATTTCTTAACTCTTTCTCACTTAGAAAGCGGGCGAGTCCAATGGAATGTAGAATCGCTGACGTTGCAAGAATGCGTTGATTTAGCCCTCAGCAGCGTGCGATCGCGCACGGTCGATCGACAGTTACCGGAAATTATCGCCGAAGTGTCCGCAGAATTGCCTTTAGTACAAGCTGACGGAGAGTGGTTGGTGGAGGTGCTCTCCAAACTGCTAGACAACGCTTGCAAATTCACCACACCTCAAGGAAGCGTGACAGTACGAGCGAAATGCAACGGTTCTCGGATGGTGGAAGTGCTCGTAGCCGATACGGGGAGGGGAATAGAGGCGAACAGTTTAAAAGTAGTGTTCGATCGATTTTATCAAGAAGAAGGAGCTTTGCGCCGCAGCGCCGGCGGTACTGGTTTGGGATTAGCAATTTGCAAACAGATTGTTGCCGGCTGGGGCGGTAAAATTTGGGTAGATTCCGCAGGAAAAGACCGAGGAAGTGAATTTCACTTTACTATTCCCACTGTTTAGACTCAATTGATAACAGTTAACTAATCACTAATCACTGATGAGTGATGACTGCAAACTACCCCTCGGTGTACCCTAAATCGAAATACCTATCGCCAACTCTGTTCCACATTCTCTAGGGTGCGCTTCGGCGCACATTACTTATTTGTAAACTATCGTTGTAGGGTGCGCGCTGCGGAAATTATTTAGCTAAAAACTCTTTTGTAGGGTGTGGGCGACCTAAATTAACAAGACGTTGACAAAAACTGGGTTTTTCAAGAAAAATACTTGCTTTAAGCCTTGGAAATAAGTTAAAAAACCGGGTTTCTGAGCGTCTGAGCGCGCAAGTCTCGATCGAGTTAATCGATCGACCGAGACACGATAGCACAGAAAAGTTTTCACTGCAGAACCAGCCTCCGCTGCTACACCCTCTCTCACCCTCAATCCTCACCCTCTTAGATGGGCCTTAAAGGTGATGCGGCGGGAGCGGTGTTCACCTTGAGGATAAAAAGTATTAAAGCCGATTCAGGATGCGCTTGCCGTCTTAAACCCGGTTTGGCGACAGAATACCTAGGGATACTGCCCAAAATTAATACCAGTTTAAAAAAAGAATGCAACTGTAGGCAAGCTGCAAACCCCGATAGTAATCCGTCATGCCCAATCTAAAATCTTAAATCTAAAATCTCAAATGGTATAAGTCTGCCCTGCACAAGCCGTGAGATGGTAAAAGTCGATCGAATCTGTTGAGGCACTGCCGACGCAAGTGTTAATTGGTGAAAAGTTGAGGATGCAAATGTTTCGCCCGGAAAAAGTTTGTTTCCAGAAGAATACTCAAACCTAGAGGGTAGGAAAATCGATTATCTCACCTAAAACCAAGATGAAATCTACTCAACCTATGGCCAACAAGCCACAACTACAATTAGGTTCCCAAGGTAAAGCGGTATTGGAACTCGAACAACTGCTAACCAAGTTGCACCTTTACCGGCAGCCGGCTCAAGGAATTTTTAACAAAGCAGTTGAATTTTCTGTGAAACTGTTTCAGTTTCGGGTTTTCTTGTCGCCGGACGGCATTGTCGGGCCGCTCACTTGGCAGGCGCTTTATACTGGATCTCCAGTTAATATGCCGGTACTCAGATTGGGCAGTTCTGGGGAAGCAGTCGCTACTGTTCAGGAAGTTCTCAAAACTTCCAAGCATTATGGGGGTAAAGTTGACGGCGACTTTTCTACTTTGACGGACAAAGCTGTTCGCGCATTTCAAAAAAGCTTTGGGATTGAGGCCGACGGGATTGTCAATCAAGAAACTTGGACTGCTTTGAGCCAAATTCCGCGCGGCTATGACCCTAATAGGTTCTTGACTTAGGGTTGACGCGGTAAATTGTTCGATCATATGTGGGGGGAAGTTGGGGGAATGTGCGATTATTCTGGTGCCGCACAAGCACCAGAATAATTGCTGTTTTTTTTTGATTATTTTTTCGGAGTTCGTGCTGCCTAATTGGGTTTTCTAACTTTGGTGGAAATTACAAATTATCAATTATTAATTACTAATTATTAATTATCAGAAAAGATCGATTGCCAAAAAACTGTTAATTTTCCTTACAATTTCGAGAACAGCGTGCAGTCTCGATGATACGATGCCGTAAAAATCCTTTGGATATATCTATGGCCGAACAACTTACTGGACAACCCCCAATCTTCGGCGGCAGCACAGGCGGCTTGCTGACCAAGGCGCTAGTTGAAGAGAAGTACGCTATCACTTGGACTAGCCCCAAGGAGCAGGTGTTTGAAATGCCTACGGGTGGCGCTGCGATTATGCGTCAAGGCGACAACTTGCTGCATCTGCCCCGGAAGGAGCAGTGCATCGCTTTGGGCGGCCAGCAACTGCGGGCTAAATTCAAAATCACGAACTACAAAATTTACCGCGTGTTTCCAGACGGTACTACTGAGTACCTGCATCCCAAGGATGGCGTGTTCCCTGAGAAGGTGAACGAAGGTCGTCCCTACAACGGTAAGATTGACCGCAATATTGGCAGCAATCCCAATCCGGCTAAACTGAAGTTCAGCGGTAAGAAGACTTTCGATCCTTAGACAATGAGTTCATGGCTGAGCAAAACATAGGTAATCTTCCCTGTAAGGCTCAGCTTGTAAACTTGTTTTTGCAGTAGTATTCTGGCGCGGGAGGCTAAGCCCGCAGCGCCAAAATACTACTGCAAACTTCTAATCTTATTAAAAGTTAATCGTTAAATTAAAAATGAATGTCGTAATCAGGCGAGCGCAGCCTTCTGATATCGATGTTTGCGCTGGCATTACTTATGAAGCTTTTAAAGATATTTCCGATCGTCATCAATTCCCTACAGATTTTCCGACGCTGGAGTTTTCAACTGAAATTATTGACCTTCTGATCGAAAGTCCGTGGTGTTTTGGCATAGTAGCCGAGAGGGAGGGTGCGGTTGTCGGCTGCGGGTTTATGGACGAACGCAACCCGATTCGCGGTATCGGGCCCGTTAGTGTCGATCGAACTTTTCAAGGCTGCGGCACGGGACGGGAAATCATGAAAGCTTTGCTGGAACGCGGACAGGACGCTGTGGGTATCCGTTTGGTTCAGGAATCTTTTAATCTGGCTGCGCTGTCGCTGTACGCTTCTTTGGGTTTTGAGGTGAAGGAACCTTTCGTGTTAATGGAGGGGAAGTTTCGCAGCCAGCCGCAGCATGGGTTTGAGGTGCGCCCGATGGCTAGTGAGGATGTTGGTGAATGTGCCGCTTTGTGCGAAAAACTATGCAGGTGCGATCGAACTTCGGAGATTGAAGACGCCCTGAATTTCTTTTCTCCCTTCGTTGCTTGCAAACAAGGTCGGATTGTGGCTTATACTTGTGCGGTGTCGGCTTTGAGCCACAGCGTCGCCCAAACAGAAGCCGATATGCAGGCTTTGCTCTTGGGGGCTGCTGCGTACAGTTCCGATCAATTGCTTGCTTTTCACTTGCCGCTGAGGTACGCAAGTTTGTTTCGTTGGTGCTTGCAAGAGGGGCTGCGCGCCCTCAAGCCGATGGCGGTGATGGCAGTTGGCGAGTATCAGTCGCCGGAGGGATGTTGGTTTCCGTCTTTTGTTTATTGAACCCAAGACGGTTAGGACGCTTTTAATCGCTGAAATTATTGCCAGGATTGCATTTTCCTTCTTCTTTCTTCCCTCTTCCTTCTTCGTTCTTCCTTCTTCCTTCTGATATATATGATATTTCCCGATTTCTCACAATTTTCGGAACTGGCGAAACAAGGCAATTTTGTACCCGTGTATCAAGAATGGGTTGCTGATTTGGATACGCCGGTGTCTGCGTGGTATCGGGTTTGTGCCGGTCAACCTTACAGTTTTCTGCTGGAGTCGGTCGAAGGTGGAGAAAAACTTGGGCGTTATAGTTTCTTAGGGTGCGATCCGTTGTGGATTTTGGAGGCAACGGGCGATCGCACAACTCAAGTTTACCGTGACGGTTCCGAAAAAGTATTTACGGGCGATCCGTTTGTAGCTTTAACTGAATGTTTGAAGTCTTATCAACCGGTGAAATTGCCACAGTTACCGCCGGGAATTGGCGGGTTATTCGGTTTTTGGGGTTACGAGTTAATTAAGTGGATAGAACCGCGAGTTCCTGTGCATCCAGCCAGCGAGAATGATTTGCCGGATGGATTGTGGATGCAGGTGGATAATTTGCTGATTTTTGACCAGGTGAAGCGGAAAATTTGGGCCGTCGCCTATGCGGATTTGCGCGAGGTTGGCGTTGATTTGGCCGATGCTTATCAGCAAGCGTGCGATCGGGTTGGTAAGTTAGTTGAGAAGCTGCAATCGCCGCTTTCCCGGCAATCTACTCTCATAGAATGGACACCTCCCAATAACGGGCAAGATGCCCGTTCCACAACGGGAAATACAGAATTGGCTTACACGAGCAATATTACCCGTGAAAAGTATTGTGCCAATGTTTTAAAGGCTAAGGATTATATCAAAGCCGGAGATATTTTTCAAGTAGTTATTTCGCAGCGACTAGAGGCTGAATACAGCGGCGATTCTTTTGCACTTTACCGCTCTTTGCGTCTCATTAATCCTTCTCCGTACATGGCTTATTTTCATTTCGGAGATTGGCAGATTATCGGTTCAAGTCCCGAGATTATGGTGAAGGCAGAAAACACTGCTGATGGCAAAAAGATAGCAACTTTGCGACCGATTGCCGGCACTCGCCGCCGGGGGAAAACTCCTCAAGAAGATGATGCTTTGGCTGCTGAATTGCTGCAAGATCCCAAGGAAATTGCGGAACACGTCATGTTAGTTGATTTGGGCAGGAACGATTTAGGCAGAGTTTGCCGAAACGGTACTGTAAAAGTTGACGAGTTAATGGAAATTGAGCGTTATTCTCACGTCATGCACATTGTGAGCAATGTGGTGGGAGAATTGGCTGAGGATAAGACAGCTTGGGATTTGTTGAAAGCTGGTTTTCCTGCGGGTACGGTTAGCGGTGCTCCGAAGATTCGGGCGATGGAGATTGTGCACGAGTTGGAAGGTTGTCGCCGGGGGCCGTATTCTGGGGTTTACGGGTATTATGATTTTGAGGGACAGTTGAATAGTGCGATCGCAATTCGGACTATGGTTGTTCGATCTCAAGAAGGCGATAAACATTTGGTTTCTGTGCAAGCAGGTGCTGGTTTGGTGGCCGATTCTCACCCGGATATGGAATATGAGGAAACTCTCAATAAAGCCAGGGGTATGTTGGAGGCAATTCGCTGTTTGAAATAGTGAGGCGGAGCCTCTGGATCTCTGTTACCAGGCAGAGCCTGGTAACGAGAAACGGCGAGAAACAGCAGTAATTATTGCATTATTGTCCAATTTACCTAAGCCCCTAATATTCGAGCGACCGAAACTGCCATATCAGGAAATGCCAGCGGATTAATATTACCCTGAGTCAGAGTTTCTCTCGATTGATATCCTTCATTGGTAGGCTCTCGAAATACTATTAATTCCATCGTTCGCAAATTGACAACCCAATACTCAGAAATGCCGGCTTCGGCGTAAATCTTGCTCTTGATGCCCAAGTCTTTGCTCAGAGTATGATCCGAGTATTCTATCAGCCAAAAGATGTTTTCTGGATAGGGATGATGTTCTCGGTAATCTTGTCCCAAACGTTGAATTACAGCGATATCGGGTTGTGGCTCGGAGTTGCTTGGCGGCAAGATAATCGGTTTACCTTGGCGGATTTTAGCCCGATCGCCCAGCAAATAAATTAGGTACTCTCCAGCCTCATCGCTAGAGTAAGCATGAGATTCTCCTTCGGGAGCCATTTCGATGATTTCTCCACCTATTAATTCAACGTTTCGCTCTTCCAGAAT
Source organism: Microcoleus sp. S13_C5 (assembly GCF_036700845.1). NCBI lineage: Bacteria > Bacillati > Cyanobacteriota > Cyanophyceae > Oscillatoriales > Microcoleaceae > Microcoleus > Microcoleus sp. S13_C5. Next base: position 3,461 of record NZ_JAUBPR010000156.1, on the reverse strand, counting down.
GCCGGCTGCAATGATGCGGTGGTATTCTGCAACCGTCCATTTTAGAGTCGTGACACTCACGGCGATTACTCCTATGTTTTTATTCTGATTTTATACGCGATCGCCTATGAACCGAATTTTTTCGCTCGCGCCGGGCGGTTGAAACCGCGTCTTGTCAAACAAAACCCGACGAAAGCGGGTTGAAGACTCCATCGCACTTAAAACTCCTATCCCCCGCCGCTAACTCCCTCCAATCGCAGGAAATGCACCCGGCCCGGTAAACCCCCCGCTACCACTGTCACCCCATCAGGCGCGATCGCACAGCAATCAAACCAATTATCTCCGGTGAAACTAGCAATTTCTTTGCCGCTAGCCAGATCCCAGATTCTTAGGGTCATATCCGATGAAGCCGAAATTAGTCGTTTGCCGTCGGGTGCGATCGCGACTGCCTGTACAAGGCTAAAATCCTCGGTGAGGATTTGAAGTTCCCTGGTGCTGTCTGTGTCCCAGATTTTCAGCGTGTTAATTTGTGGAACCGAAATGGCTATGAAGCCGTCGGGTGCCATCGCCACTGCAGATACATAGCCAGTATAGGTGAGAGTTCTCAGTTCGGTTCCCCTGAGCAAATTCCAGACTTTTAGGGTGTTATCGTCTGAAGCCGAAATTGCTGTCAGGCTGTCGGGTGCGATCGCGACTTGCCTTACCGAGTTAGTATGACCGGTGAGCGTTCTCAGTTCGCTGCCACTGGCCAAGTCCCAGATTTTTAGGGTGTTATCGTCTGAAGCCGAAATCGCTGTCAGGCCGTCGGGCGCGATCGCGACTCCCCTTACCGGGCCAGCATGACCGGTGAGGGTTTGAAGTTCTCTACCTGTCTCGGTGTCCCAGATTTTTAGGGTGTTATCGTCTGAAGCCGAAATCGCTGTCAGGCTATCCGGTGCGATCGCGACTCCCCTTACCGGGCCAGTATGACCGGTGAGAGTTCTCAGTTCTATGCCAGTGTCTGTGTCCCAGATTTTGAGGGTTTTATCGTATGAAGCCGAAATAGCTCGTTTGCCGTCGGGTGCGATCGCCACTGCTTGTACGCTGAGATTATGGCCGCCAAGGTTAAGCCCACATATTACCAAAGGCAGCGCTACTAAATTCCCCCTCAAAGGCCGCAGCCAAGGACTATTTTTCGACTGCTTGGCTTGTTCCAACATCCTCTGAAACTCAGGATTTTCAAAAGCAAGCAATCTCCCCAATAATTGACCTGCTAATTGCGTTTTATCCCTTTCCACAATTGGCGCTAACTTGCGAATTGCGTAGGGAATTAAGTATAGATTTCGACTTTGCTCCTGCTCACGCAACAAATTAGAATCTATCGCTAAATCATAATCCTCAATTAACGCTTGAACCCCCAACTCATCCAGTTTCGCCTCAATAAAATCGAAATCCGTTAACAACTGGTGCAGCTTTTCCCCTTGCCCACTCTCTACTAAATGCCTTGGCAGGGTTTCTAAAGTATAAAGTCGCTTTTCCCGCGACATTTCCCCTAACTCTTGTTTAAACTCACTCATCGTTACAAATCCCTCAACAAATTATTACAAATCCCTGTTTCTCTATATCCTTCCAATTCTAAGCGCTTCTTTAAACTGCGTCAAATCGTCGCGGTGACTTGATCGATAAAATAAATCTGCTTTGTAACGCTGGATGTAAAATATCAGTTATCGACTTTTACCAAAGGCATAATTATGAATTTTTATATAGTTGACGTGTTTGCCGAGTCAAAATATGCTGGCAATCAACTCGCTGTATTTTGCCGTGCAGGAGTTGCCGAACTATCTGAGGCCCAAATGCTGCTGATAGCGAGAGAAATCAATTATTCAGAAACTACGTTTATTCGATCGCCCGATCCGCGAGATGGTGGCTATGACGTGCGGATATTCACGCCCAAGAAGGAATTGCCCTTTGCCGGTCATCCGACTTTGGGCACGGCGTTTGTGTTGCAGCAAGAGATTATTCGCGAAAAGGTAGATCGAGTAATTCTCAATCTAGCCGTCGGTCAAATTCCAGTTACTTTTAATTATCACAATGAATTGGCAAATATTTTGTGGATGCGACAAAATGCGCCTAGTTTTGGTCAAGTTTTATCAGCCGAAAGTCTGGCAAATGTCCTGAATTTAGAACCCGATGAAATTGATTCCAACTTCCCAATTCAAGAAGTTTCGACCGGAGTGCCGTTTATTATTGTACCGTTAAAAACTCTCGCCTCGCTCAAAAAAGCTCAAGTCAACTTAGATAGATATTTTGAGCTGATTGATACCACAGAAGCGAAAGAAATTTTAATATTTTGCCCGGAGACTTACAACGATGTGAATGATTTAAGCGTGCGAGTTTTTGCCCATTCATTAGGAATTCCTGAAGATCCGGCGACTGGCAGTGCTAACGGCTGCTTGGCGGGATATTTGGTAGAATATGCTTATTATGGCGAAGCAAAGATTGATGTCAGAGTTGAGCAGGGTTATGAAATCGATCGACCTTCTTTGCTGTTGTTACAAGCAGCAAAAAATGACGGGGAAATAGCTGTTTTGGTGGGTGGTAAGGTGGTGATGGTTGCTAAGGGAGAATTTGTTTAGCAGATTCAATGGGATTTTTTTTAACCGCAGATGAACGCAGATATGTACAGCCCGGTTGAAATTAGATTTGGGCGATCGAGGAAATGAATTGTATGTTGTATAATGTAGTTAAGATTAGGAATAATCATCAAAAACTATGACGGCAACAATCCCAGCTAGAGAAGTTACTCTCTCCTATTTAAGGGAAAAATTTAATATCCAACTCGTTGATGACGACCAATTTTTTCGTGAATGGATTGACGAATTACCAGAAATCAGCGAATTTGAAAAACAATTTCTCGATCAAGTGAAAGCTAGCTATTTCAACTTAGTCGAGTATCCTCCAATGCTAGAAACTACCGTCAAAATGGTAGTCTTATCTCCGTTGCTACATTTTGCAAGTTTCTATTTACCTCCCTTTCATATCAAAGCTGAACCTGAAGTAGAAATTTTCTTTGAAGACGAAGACGAGACAATTATCAGAGGTAGGATGGATGTCCTGGTTTTAAAACAGCAGTTTTGGGTAATGGTTATCGAGTCAAAAAGCGCTCAAATTTCCATAGAAACAGGATTAGCGCAAATATTAGCTTATCTGCTGGCTAATCCTAATCCTAGCATGGCGTCCTTTGGAATGCTAAGCAACGGCAGGAATTTTCAGTTCATTAAAATGACGTATCAAGGTACACCGCAGTACGGTTTATCTAATTCCTTTGATTTGCGCGATCGAGGAAATGAATTGTACAATGTACTAAAAATTATGAAGCGAATCGCTCAAATTGTGAAAGATTACACATAAAAAAGGATTAATTCAGGTTCTCCAGAACTTACGGTGATATTTTTATCTAATTAGAGAAGCAAGCTAATACCCGTTCTCGAAAATTATCAAAG
>NZ_JAUBPR010000006.1:97070-108070 GCF_036700845.1 Microcoleus sp. S13_C5 | reverse complement strand
CATGGAAATTAGTTTCTACCCATTCCCCCCCAGATGTCAAGCCGGATTTTGTTAAGAAAGATGTGAGTAAGGCATAGGTCCCCAAGGGGGGAAGCAGAGGATGCTGCGGTATTCTCTTCTCCGGGCAAATTTTCCGAAGTCTCTCGAAGAACGCGGGGTTGGGGGGATCGTCCGCCCCCTGCTGCTACTCGCTCAAATGCTGTTAGTAAAGTTTCAATTTCTGCCTCACGTCCGTAAAGTTTTTGGGGAATTTGAAACTTATCAGAAATATCATTGGATGCGAGCCAGAAGTCAGATATATTTCCTGTTTTCTGTAACTGAGATAGACAATTATCCAAATCAGTTTTGAGTCCCCAAGCACTTTGATACCGCTCCTCTGCCGTTTTTGCCATCAGTTTCATTACAATATCTGAAACCGCTTTGGGAATTTCTGAATTAATCTCACGAGGCGATACCGGCACTTTAGCAAGATGACAATGCACCAATGAGAGCGCATCAGCAGACTCAAATGGTAGCTTGCGGGTAAGTAGTTCGTAGAAGGTGACGCCGAGGGAGTAAAAATCCGTGCGGTAATCTAGGGAACGGTTCATCCGTCCGGTTTGCTCCGGCGACATATAGGCTAAAGTCCCTTCTAAAACATTGGGATTTTTTAGGGTAGGATTTTCGCGGCTTAACTGAGTGGAAATGCCAAAGTCGATGATTTTGAGAATTCCCGTTTCTGGATTGAAGACGATATTGGAGGGGTTGATATCCTTGTGGATAATGTTGCTGCTGTGAATTTGACCTAAAATTTCAGTAATTTTGATGGCTATTTTGAGAAATTCAGGCAGAGAAAAGTTAGAATTTGACTCAATACGACTGTCGAGCAGTTGTCTGAATGAGAATGCACCAAAATCCTCAAGGATGATAACTAATGTTCTTTCATATGGTTCTAATCCATAAGTCTTAACTATCCCTTCTCGATCTAAGCTGCAAGTGATTTCATATTCCTGTTTGTATCGAGTGAGTTCCGCAGGTGTAGGATAGTCTTCTTTGAGTACCTTGAGGATAACTGCTCGATCGTCCTGTTCTCGCCTAGCTCGATAGACTGCGGAATTAGCACTTTCGTAGATTTGTGCCAGAATTTGGTATCCAGGAAATTTCATCATAAGTCGCCGTCAAAAATCGTGTGGTAATTGATTGTAAACCTCGCCCGGAGAGAGTTTTCGGACATCTGCGTGAGGTTTTTTCGATCGATTGCACCCAATAATCCGGCTGGATAATGTTTAAACTCCCGATGTCAGAGTTTTGTAGTTTAAGAGGCAGTCAAATTGACCACCATCTGTCAAAATAAGAATGTATGGCTGACGGTGTTCTTTGGACCGGAAACCTCTAACCTAAAATTAGTACGGTCTTTACACTATAACACAATATTTTCTTTATATCAATAAATTTATCACTAAAGGAAAAATTTTTAGCCGAGTTAGATAGTGTCCGGTCAATTCCCTCAGCAACGCGCTTCGCTTCGCCCGCACTCAAAATAATTGGTAGTGAGGACTTTAGTCCTCACTACCAACCTTACATCGACCGGACGCGATATTAGCTATTTACACGCTAACAGGTGACTGTTTGCGACTGAATGTTGCTAAGATGCGATCGCACATTTGCGACGGATTTAATCCCAAACTGGCAAATGATTGTTCAGGCGTTGCATGATCTACCAATGTATCGGGTACACCCAACCGCATCACTGGAACAACAACATTATTGTCCAACAAAGCTTCGGCTACTGCTGAACCAAAGCCTCCCATCAAACAGCCTTCTTCCATTGTGACAACTTTGCCGATTCGCTGTGCCAAAGGCAAGATTAATTCCGTGTCCAAAGGCTTGACAAAACGCGCATTGATGACAGTTGCTTCAATGCCGTGCTCGCTCAGCATCTCGGCGGTTTGCATTGCCGGATAAACCATTGAACCGTAACCCAATATCAGCAAATCGTCGCCGTTGCGGAGAATTTCAGCTTTGCCGATCGGCAATTCTTCCCAACCTTCCTCCATCAAAGGCACGCCATAACCGTTGCCGCGCGGGTAACGCATCGTGATCGGGCCGCTTGTGTGGTTGATTCCCGTGACTATCATCCGCTGCAATTCTGCCTCATCTTTTGGTGCCATTACTACCATATTTGGCAGGCACCGCAAGAAGGCAATGTCGTACATCCCTTGGTGAGTTGGGCCGTCAGCACCGACAATGCCGGCTCGATCCAAACAGAAGAAAACTGGCAAATTTTGGATGCAGACATCGTGAATTATTTGGTCATATCCTCGCTGCACAAATGTTGAGTAAATTGCTACAACTGGGCGCATTCCTTCGCAGGCTAAACCAGCGGATAAAGTCACGGCGTGCTGTTCGGCAATTCCTACATCAATGTACTGTTTCGGCAGTTTTTCTTGAAGTTTATCCAAACCTGTTCCGGTTGCCATAGCAGCAGTAATGCCGACAATTTTCGGATTATCTTCTGCTAGCTTTACCAGGGCGTGGGCAAAGACTTTCGAGTAAGCGGGAGGCTTGGGTTTGGTGGAGGGGATGCCTTTGCCGGTGGCTAAGTTAAAGGGATTTTGGGCGTGATATCCTACTTGGTCTTTTTCGGCGATCGCATATCCTTTGCCCTTCACCGTCACCACATGAACTAACACCGGCCCTTGAATGGTATGAGCTTGTTTGAAAGTGGCAATTAGCTCTTCCAAATTGTGTCCATCTACCGGGCCCATGTAAGTAAAGCCTAATTCTTCAATTACTGCTCCAACTTTCGAGACTGCCAAGCGTTTCATCCCTTCTTTGAGGCGTTCCATTTCAGGAGTAAAAGTTTCGCCGACAAAGGGAATGTGTTTGAATTGTTCCTCTAAGTTATCTTTGAGAAACTGCACCGGTGGCGATAATCGCATCTTGTTCAAATAGCGGGTAATTGCGCCGACGTTGGGCGAGATTGACATCTCGTTGTCGTTGAGCACAACTAACAAATTGGTTTTCGGCATATGGCCCGCGTGGTTGATGGCTTCGAGTGCCATGCCGCCCGTCAATGCACCGTCGCCGATGACTGCTACAGTTTTAAAGTTTTCCCCCTTGAGGTCGCGCGCCATCGCCATTCCTAGTGCAGCAGAAATGCTTGTGGAAGCGTGACCTGCGCCGAAGTGGTCGAATTTGCTCTCGCAGCGCTTGAGATAGCCTGCAACGCCGTCTTTTTGGCGCAGGGTGTGGAATTGGTTGTAGCGGCCGGTGATTAATTTGTGAGGATAAGCTTGGTGGCCGACATCCCAAGTAACTTTGTCGCGATCGAGGTCGAGTGTTTGGTAGAGTGCTAAGGTCAGTTCGACTACACCCAATCCTGGGCCGAGGTGCCCGCCGCTAGCTGCTACTGTTTCTAAATGCTTTTCTCGAATTTGTCGGGCAATTTGTTCGAGTTGATGAATCGAGAGGCCGTGTAATTGGTTTGGGTGAGTCAGTTCGCTGAGATGCATATTTTAAAATCTTGCTCCTGTGAATCAGGACGAATCCTTAAGAGATATAGCTTGTGCCTGCGACGTTGGGTACGCGCCAACGTTAGAATAGTTTAGCGGTTATTTGAGAAAAACTGTTAGGCGTAAGATTTTTGTTATTTTTGACCTGGTAATTATAGTTAATAAATTGCGCGCGGTCAATATAAAAAAAGCTTATGTTTTTATTGGCTAATGGCTAGTTGTTAGCTGCCTGGAGATTGTTAAGCATTTAAAGCTAAATAAGCCCACCTAAAAAAATAGAATACTCACATACCCGACTTCTTTTAGAAGCCGGGTATCTAACAGAAGAACTTTTTACATTTAATTAGAGCGACCTACTTACTTTTTGTCAGAAAAGGACGAGTTCCCTTTTCTATTTATCGGTTTTTCAGTTAAAACAAAAAAGGATCTCGCCCCCATCAATTACAGCATTCACTCTAATTGAGCCGATCGCACTTCTGGCAATTTCTCGGCCCCAGTCGTCTCAAATACGATCGCGTGTTTAGCCATCGGCAACAACCGCCGTAAAATCTGGAGGTATCCCTCTGCATCGCCTCGGCGGTGGAACCTAGCCACAACCAATCGCTGCATATTCGGCAATTGCCGCACGATACACCAGGGATAAGTGTTTAATTTGGGCTTTGATGTTGGTATCATAGGGTAATCCTTCCCCACGTTCGTGGGGTGTGGTAGAAAAGGCGATCGCCCTTAAGTTTTCGAGGCTAGGAGGGCGATCGTTTTTAGTGTACATAGATATTATCCGGTATATATGCACCGAAGTCAAGCAAAAAAATGGGCTACGTGAGACTGCGGATTCGAGAATTAGCTCAGAAGAGAGGTTGGACGTTTAAAGAAGTTGCCGATCGATCGGGAGTCAACTACAACACCGTAAAAAGCTACGGGAGGCGGGATGCTTTGAACACAGTCGATCTGTCTGCTGTCTACAAAATAGCCCGCGCCTTCGACGTGACGATGGAAGATTTGGTCGAGATTTTGGAAGATTGAGGGCGCACTAATGGGCTACGTTAGACTGCGGATTCGAGAACTAGCTGAGCAAAAGGGTTGGACGTTTAGAGAAGTTGCCGATCGATCCGGAGTGAATTACAACACTGTTAGAAGCTACGTTCAGCGCGATGCTTTGAACACGGCCGATATTTCTGCTGTCTACAAAATCGCCCGCGCCTTCGACGTGACAATGGAAGATTTAGTCGAGATTTTGGAAGATTGAGGACTCACAAAATACCCAGCGGGTGCAGCTCCATCGCAGATATTCAAATCACCTCGATAATCTCATAGGCGACGCACCTGACACAATGCGTCGCCTGAAAACTAAGAATCTCGTCAACCCGCTCCCCGTGCTAAACTCGCGTTTGACTTTGGAAAATTTCCTCCAACAGCCGCTCTTGACTTTTCGCAGGTTCCTTGCAAGTCAAACACTCGCAAACTAACCCGACAACCCCTTCAGGCAAATCAGCCTCAATCTGAAAAACAGCAGTCGGATAATACTGCGAAATCAACCCAGTAATTTGATCGGAAGTCGTGCGAATCAGGGTAGAATGCTGATACCAGTCGATCGCCGAAAGTAGACTCGGACAAGCTTGCGGAGCATCTTGTACAATACTGCTGAAAGCTTGCAAACCTTGCTCCGCGCGATCGAGATATTCTAAATTCGGGCCCAACAGCGCGAGGCGAACCAAAGAGGCGATCGCAATTCCATTCGCCGCCGGAGTTGCATTGTCTATATAGCTGCGTTCCCGCACCAACAAATCTCCGCTAGCATCCTTAGCAGTATTGTAATATCCTCCCAATTCCACGCTCCACAAAAACTCATCAAACTCTTCTTGCACCTGCACAGCTTTCTCCAACCAAAACTGAGAATTCGGCAACTGCTTTGCCTCTTCCCCGTTTCCTAAAGTCAAACTCGCTTGGTGCAAATCCAACAAAGCTTTCACCAACAAAGCATAATCTTCCGACTGCGCGGTTACAGCAGAGTGTCCGTCATAATTCAACCGCTGAAACCGCCCATCCGTCCACTGATTGTCTAAAATAAAATTAGTCGCTTTCACAGCTAATTCCAGATATTCCCAATTCCCAAAAACAGCCGCAGCGCGGGCCAAGCCCGAAATCATTAAGCTATTCCAAGCAGCAATCATTTTCGTGTCAGTAACTGCGGGAATTCTACCCGGCCAACTGTCGTTTTTAGCTTCTTGATTGTTGCGGGCTGGCGGAAAGGTTTTTACAGTATCGGGATTGCCACCGTAGCGAACTTGAAAGATTTTAGCCAAAGCCGTTTCTACCGTGTCGCTCAGTTTTCCTGGATGGCGGCGCTGCAATACATTCTTGCCTTCAAAATTGCCGTTGCGACTAACAGTAAACTGTGCTTTAATTTCCGCCAATTCCTCAGCAGTTAATAGTTGTTCCAGTTCGGCATAAGTCCAGACATAAAATGCTCCTTCTTCCGGTTCAACTTCTTCAGAAGTGTTAAAGCTGTCAGCATCCTGTGCAGCATAAAAATAACCTGTCGGCGCGGTCATTTCTCGCTTCAACCATTCTACTGTCCCCGCGATCGCAGTTTCAAAAGCCGGTTCTTGTATTCCCGCGCTCCACAAATTTGCTAAATACTCAACAATTTGACCGTTGTCGTAGAGCATTTTTTCAAAGTGTGGCACAGTCCAAGTCGCATCAACCGTATAGCGGTGAAATCCGCCTCCTACGTGGTCGTAAATGCCGCCCAATGCTAAGTCTAACCCGCGCTGAGTGCAGACTTGTTTGCTGTCGTATTTTGATTCAAAATTAAATCGCGTTCCCCGCAGTGCTAGCTCAGCATAAGGGATCATCGGAAAACTGGGCCCGGGGTTGCTGCCTGCAATAATTCCGGTGTTGAGTTCTAACCCTTTTTGGAAGACTTCGCGATTTAATTCGGCGGTTACTCCTGACAGCGCTGCCGACTGTTGGAGGTTGCCTAAAATCTCTGCTTTGAAGGATTCTACTTTGCCTTTTTCTGTGTCGTAAAAGCGGCGAATTGCTTGCAAAACTTCTAAAAATCCCGGCCGTCCGTAGCGCGGTTCTACGGGGAAATAAGTGCCTCCGTAGAAGGGAACTCGCTCGTCTGGAGTGAGAAAAACGTTGAGTGGCCAACCGCCTTGACCGGTCATCATTTGCAAGGTTTGCATATAAATGCTGTCGATATCCGGGCGTTCTTCACGATCGACTTTTATCGGTATAAAATGCGAATTCATGTATTGGGCGATCGCGCCATCGGAAAATGCTTCCCCTTCCATCACCGTACACCAGTGGCAGCTAGAGTAGCCAATTGACAGGAAAATCGGTTTATTTTCGCTTCGGGCCGCTTCCAAAGCTTCGTCGCACCAAGGCCACCAGTCGATCGGATTTTCGGCGTGTTTCCGCAGGTAAAGGCTTTGGGATTGAGCAAGACGGTTGACCATAATCAAATATACTTTTACTCGTGCTGGGTAAGCTTGTCAGTCCTCTAGCAGTTTAGCGCGAGATGTTTTAGTTGAGTTGTTGCTGATAATTATGTTTTAATATTATGGCTGATTATCTCGATTTAACATGAGCTTATCATCTCGGAGAACCTTCAATAAACAGCTCGGACAATTTTTGCTGAGTGCTGCTGTTCCTCCTGCTGTTCTCAAACTGAGCCAAACTGCATCCTCGGAACAAGCTTTATTAGAAACTAATCTTAACAATTATCTGGCTAAAGCAGACCCAGAAATAGAATTATTAGTCCCGACCTTTTTAGGTAATGACAAGCGCCGTTTCTACGGCAGAGGTGTTCCGAAAAGTTTGAAGTTAATCGACAAATTTGAGCTAGGAAGCGGACGGACTTTTCTGGGAAGGCGATCGCAAATTTGGAGCGGTGCGGGTTGGACTGGACAGCCAACAATTACCAGAGACCGGGGGAAAACTTATTTAATTATAGGTTCTTTCGACCACAATTTGCGAAAAATAGATATTGCTACCAATAAAGAAGTTTGGCGCTATAAATTTGATGATATAATCAAAGGTTCATCAACGATTTATATCGATGAAAAAGCTAGCGCCGAAAACAGAATTGTGATTTTGCAGGGCAGCCGCAGTGGTGGCGGTGGCCAAAGTGTCGTGCCGAGTTTTAGGGCAATATCTTTTAGAACTGGCAAGGAACTTTGGAAATTGGACATCAGGAAAACGCCCAGCTACAGCCGCGATAATGACAGCAGCGCTTTGGACATCGGCGGTGGCGTTTTGTTTAATGCGGGGGAAAATGCGATCGGCTATTTTCTCGATAGTTCGACAAGCCAGGCAAAAATTAAACAAGGAATCAAGCAGCCAAATATCTTGTCGGAAGTACAGCTTTATGCAGCCGGAGATATCAGAAAGCACGGCGGAAACTTGGTAGCAGAATCCTCGCCATCGAGGCTCAAAGATAGAATTTTTATAGCTGCTGGTTCCGGTCATATTTACGGTATTAGCATTGACACTAAAAAGATAGTCTGGGATTTCTATACAGGTTCAGATTTGGACGGAAGTGCTGTAATTTCTAAATCAGGGAAACTGTTTTGTGCCATTGAAAAACAATACATTCAGGGCAACGGCGGAGTGCTGAAGCTGAATCCAAACAAGGAACCGAATGCCAGCGTCGAATGGTTTTTGCCGACTGGTAATCGCCGACTTTCTAGCTGGGAAGGCGGGATAATTGGCTCGGTGGCGTTGAATGACGAGTACAATTCAGGGGAGTTTCCGGCGCTGTTTGCCACAAATGCGATCGACGGCAATTTGTACATCGGTTCCCAAGATATGATTACAGGTAAAAAAAATTCTGTGCCTTGGCGAAACCAGTCTTACGATACTCCGGTAATAGTGTTTAAAAAAGAGATTGGTTCTTCAATTTCGACTCCGATTTTTACCGATGGCAATAAACTGATCAGTGCGGGATACAACGGTGTTTATTTGTTCAATTTGAATTGGGAACGAGCGAAGCCGGGGGATGAGAATGCTTTGAAAAATGCTAAAGGGGAGTTTTACCGTTTGAAAGTAATAGAATCGGGGAGATTTAAGCCGGGTTTGTCATTTGAGGCGACGCCTGTAGTTTGGGACGGAATTGTGAGGATTTGCGCGAGGGATGGCTGGATGTATACTTTGGGTTAGTTATTGGTATTTAGTACCTCTATCGGGAACAGGCAAGATGCCGGTTCCACAATAAGTAGACTCTGTTGTGGAACCAGCATCTTGCCTGTTCTTAAAAGGGTGTTGAAATCGGCCAGTGCCACTACCTGCCGTTTAACAGCGCTTACCGGAAACCTGTTATAGCAATCCTCGCATCATTTGTGAATTTCTTACTCCCTCCCCGCGAGTTCGGAGAGGGTTGGGGTGGGGTAAAAAATTTACGGCTTATTTAGGATTGATATAGCAGCAGTGCACGGGCTTGATTGGTCGCTGTTGATTTTACGAAGGTGGGGCTTGGAATGGCGATCGAACTCAAGGGGAAGAGTACGAAAAAGCGTTTGGGCCGTGGCGGTTGAAGAAACAGGTGGGACAGTGAAAAGCGCTTTTTATCGGTATAAAGTGCGAATTCATGTATTGGACGATCGCATTATCGCAAAATGCTTCCCCTTCCATCACCCTACACCAGTGGCAGCTAGAATAGCCAATTGACAGAAAAATCGGTTTATTTTCCCTCCAGGTCATTTCTCAGGCTTCGTCGCACCAGGCCCACGAGTCGATCGGATTTTCGGCGTGTTTTCGCAGATAAAGGGTTTGGGATTGACCAAGACGGTTGACCATAATCAAATCCACTTGAACTCTTGCTGGGTCAGCTTGTCACTTCTCTAGCAGTTTAGCGCGAGATGTTTTAGCTGAGTTGTTGCTGAGAATCCTGTTTTCATATGATCGCTGATCATTTAGATGTCAAATGAGTCGATCGTCTCGGAGAACCTTCAATCAACCGCTGGGAAAATTTTTGCTGACTCCGACAGTTCCTCCTGCTGTCCTCAAACAGTGCCAAACTGAATCTGGGAATTGACCGAGTGAGAAACCCGCTGAGACCTTGATATTTAGAGAGTTTAGGCTCTTGAACCTCCCTCAAGAGAGTAGTAATTATCACAAGTTTATTGACCATTTTGATGGTAGCGAACACGAACGATCGTCATTAGACCCTGCAGAAAGTCTAAAAATTAGCGATCGCACGCACACATTTTTTTGATAACAAGCTACTCAAACCCTTACTGCGTCAAGTATTTCTACTTGCTTATCACCCGTTAAATCTTGGAATACAGCTTTTTCGGAAAAATAATATTAACCAATTTTTAGCGAAAGCAGACCCAGAAATAGAATTATGAGTCCCAACATTTTTAGATAACGACCACCGCGCCTTCTACGGTAGACGCAGGGCTGTTTCATTCTCTTGTAGGGGCAGCCCCCCGTGGCTGCCCCTATCCTCCCGTGGCTGCCCCAGTCCCACCAAATACCTAACAAATCCTGGATGGGTCGGGTCGGCACGGGGCACGACCCGTACAAGAGGCTGGTTTTCCGTAGGGGCAATCCCCCCGTGGTTGCCCCGAAACAGCCCTGACGGTAGACCTGTTCCGAAAACTATGTCCCAGAAAGTCGAGTCGTCCCTTTACTCGGTCAAAATTCCGGGGTCACAGATAATAACGACCACCGAAACCATTGGTCTCTAAACTGAGATGTTGCCTTAGGATCAATAAGCCTGTTTTGGGCGACCTCTCCGGCACAACCCCTACTCCCCACCAGAAAACTCATTCTTTGTGGAAGGGGCCCCAGAGCCGGTTCTTGGTAATGGTGCAACATATAAGTCTAAATGGCGCTTGTTGCTGAATCGGAAAGCCAGAATCGACGCACCGAATACGATCCAAGATTTTGCCCTGAGTTATAGCCCACATTCCGCAGCTTCAACTGTCACCATCGGTTTTTACCTATTTTTACCCAGCAATCAAGCTATCACTTAAACTTTTCTACCGTACATTAACGGATAAAAAAAAAATTAATGGCATAAATAAGAGTTTAAAAAGAGTTTTATCAGTAATTATGCTGTGTGAAAACCCAGGTTAGGAAGGTGGGTTATAGCTTTTTGAAAGAGAGAAAAGTCAGGACTAAAATCCGGGTGGCAGCACCCCTATTTTTTGATGTACTGCATAGGAAATAGCTAGCTAGAAGTCATCAATTTAGGCATTTTGGCTAAATCCAATCAGCATTTTCCCAATCTTCATCGAATCTTTATCAAAACTACTTGCATTAACCTTTGCTTCCGTTTACATTGAATATGTGAAGGAAAAAAACCTGCTTCCAGGCAACATAAAAATAAAGGTGTCAACCATGAAATTCCAATTAAACTTAGTCAAATCTATTTTAGCTGTTGCCGGTGTCGCCGCTGTTAGTGCAGTATCCGCAACACCTGCCTCTGCCTTCAGCTTTGGTAATATCGCTGGTGGCGATACGGTTGGAGATGCCTATCTAAATAGCTTTTCA